>NZ_JBBCJO010000003.1 GCF_037190085.1 Gemmatimonas aurantiaca | reverse complement strand
TGGGGCGGAAACAGCACGGATAACTACGAAAACATCTCGTTGTTGATCCGTGTAGTTTCCGCCCCATCCGCGCAATCCGTGGCAAGGCTGTTTGTTGTGGTCGTTGTCGCGGACTCGCCCTACGTCGCCTGCGGGAACCAGAGCGAGAACGTCGTGCCTTCTCCCAACGCGCTGGTCACCGTGATGCGTCCATTCGATTGGTCCATGATACGACGCACCATCGCGAGACCAAGTCCGGTGCCTTTTCCGGGTGCCTTGGTCGTGAAATAGGGTTCGAAAACCCTGGCCTGAATCTCCGGATCCAGGCCAATACCGGTGTCGGTCACGGCGATCAGCACCTCTTCCCCTGCGTCCCGCGCGGTGATCCGCAGCGTACCGCCGTGCGGCATGGCATCGCGCGCGTTGAGGGCCAGATTCAACAGCGCCTGCTCGAGACGACTGCCGTCGACGGATACCATCGATGGCGATTCGACTTCGATGAACAGACTGACGCGACGGCCGAGCAGCGGACGCAGCAACGTTTCGAGCCGGCCAAGGACGGTCCGGACATTGGCGCGGCCGGAGGAGCCGGACGATGCGCCCATCGCCACCGGAGGCGTGTCGGCCGCCGTCGCCCGGCCAATCGTGAGCAGGGCGCGCAGCGTGCTGGTGGCTCGTTCGCCGATCACCTCGATCTCCTGCAGCGCCGCATGTCCTTCATGGTCCAGTGGCTGATCTCGCAACAGATCGGCGGAACTCGTCATCACCTGCACGATGTTCGCGAGGTCGTGCGCCATGCCGGTCGCGATCGTCGCTTTCACTTCACGTAACTGCAGCGCCTCGGCCTCCTCACGCGCCCGCCGCAGTTCCTCGAGCCGCTCTTCGGCCGCTTGACGGGCAACGCCGTAGATGCGCAGTGTCGAAATCGACACCGAGGCGCAGTACCCCAGAGCCGAGATCGCCATGAGCGCGGTGACGATCCGGTACGGCATCGGACGGTCTCCCTCGCCCGAGGTCGGTGGCATCCACCCGATGGCCTGCAACACGATCCCGATGATCGCACACAGCGCCAATCCGGCGAGGGCAACACCCGTGGTGCGCGGGCTGCGGAAGAGCACGATGAGACTGAGCAGCAGCGCGATCATCGCGATGTTGAGCGACCGGGGACCACTGGAAAGGAGTGCAATGACCGCGATGATGCCGAATGCCAGCAACGCCGCCGTGGCCCGCAGTGTCGCCGGACGGCTCGGTGCAGGCCGGAGAAACCATCCCACCAGTGGCAGCAGTATCAATGCCGCCGTCAATGGTGTCTGAAACGTGACTCTGGGAAAGTAGAGCGCCAACGAGAACGCGAGCCCCGGGCACCAGAACCAGAGGATCATGCGGGAGAGCAACAGCAGTGACGCAGCCTGTGCTTCCGCGAGCGGGTCCCTGGTGGTGGATGCCATCGGCGCGGAATGGGCGAGGAGTCAGGTGGTGGGCTGGTGCAGACTTTCCACGAAGCGTGGCGCGAAGAGCGCGTCGTGCGATCGGCCATGCGGGTCCTGACGCATTCTGATGGCGTTCACCATCTCCAGTGCGCTGGGGTGTTCGGCGGGGAACGTGGCTTCACTCGTGCCGAGCGGCGTGACACGATCGCCCCATCGCACGAGCAATGCCCCGTAGGTGAGCCCGCCCCCGAATCCCGGCATCAGCAGGAGACTGCCGGGTTTCACGCGTCCTTCTTTCAACGCATCCACCAGGGCCACCGGTACCGTGGCGGCACTCATGTTGCCGTACCGCTGCACAGTGAGCATGACCCGGTCCATGGAAACGCCGGCATACTTCGCCACGGCTTCGATGATGCGCAGGTTGGCCTGGTGCGGCACCAGCAGATCGATGTCGTCCGCGCTCACGCCCGCCTGTTGCAGCACCCGGGCGCAGGCGTCGCTCATGCCGTGCACCGCACGCTTGAAGATGGCCTGTCCATCGAAGTCCCAGATGGTATCACCATACGTGACCTCACCACGCGCGTAGTCACATCCCATGCCGCGCACCCGCAGCGTCTGCCGGGCTTCGGCATCACAGCCGAGGACCGTCCCGATCACGCCGCTTGGCGTGTCGGAGGCTTCGAGCACCACGGCGGCGGCACCATCGCCGAAGAGCACGGCCACGTTGCGGTTGCTCCAGTCCATGAACTGGCTGATGAGTTCCACGCCGATCACCAGCGCATTCTTCACCATACCCGTCTGGATCATGGCCGTGGCACTGGACAGGCCATAGAGAAAACTCGTGCATGCGGTGTTGAGATCCATCGCCGCCGCGCGTGTCGCCCCGAGCGCCAGCTGCACGCCCGAGGCACAATTGGGCACCTGTTCGTCATTGCTGCAGCTGCCGTACACGATGAGCTCCACGGCATCCGGCGCGAGTCCGGCGCAGGCGAGTGCCCGATGCGATGCGATCGTCGCCATCTCGATCGCAGAGACATGCGCGATGCGACGTTCCTGCATGCCCGTGCGCTGCACGATCCATTCGTCCGATGTGTCGAGGAAGGTGGACAGATCGGCGTTCGAAAGGACGGCGGGTGGGAGTCCTTCACCCCAGCCGGTGATGGCGGCGTAACGGGCAGGCGTCATGGAAAAGACGGAGGGGATGGCAATCGCAGGTATCCCTGTGGAATGGGTCCTGGATGCGGAGGCGGGATTGAGAAAGCCTACCGGTCCCGCAGCGGATCGCAAGACGTCTCTTCCATACCGGTGTCCGCCAGGTCATCCCGTCAACTCATCCCGATCATGCCGCGGGCTCCGGTAACACGTCGAGCGCATGACGTACGTCACGGCAGAGGTCCTCACCGTGTTCGATACCCACCGAAAGACGCAGCAGACCGTCACGGATCCCAGCGGCTTCCCGCGCCGCGGCATCCATCGATGCGTGTGTCATGGTGGCCGGATGCGCCACGAGACTTTCCACACCACCGAGAGACTCAGCGAGTGTGAAGCACCGCAGTGACTGGGTGAGTGCGCGCGCGGCCTCCAGGCCCCCGGCGAGTTCGAAGCTCAGCATGGCGCCGAACCCATCCTGTTGCGCCACGGCGATGGCATGTCCCGGATGCGATGCGAGGCCCGGATAGTGTACGGCACTCACCGCGGGATGTGCCTGCAGAACATCGGCGATGGCGCGGGCATTGGATTCGTGCTGGGCCAGGCGCGGGAAGAGCGTGCGCACGCCGCGCAGTGTGAGATAGCTGTCGAACGGCGCACCGGAGAGACCGAGGCAGTTGGACCAGAACTCGAGTGTGTCCAGTACGGCGGGATCTTGCGCGATCACCGCGCCGCCCACCACATCGCTATGCCCATTGAGGTACTTGGTGGTGGAATGCACCACCACGTCCGCGCCCAGGGTCAGAGGGCGTTGCAGGGCCGGCGACAGGAAGGTGTTGTCCACCACGCAGAGTGCGCCGATGTCCCGGGCCACGGTACAGATCGCACGGATATCGGTGATACGCAGCAGCGGATTGCTGGGCGTTTCGATCCATACCATCGCCGGCGCGTGCAGCCGGATCTCCCATTCACCCTCCGGCCGTGTCAGATCCACCAGATGCAGTGTGAACTGGCCCCTGGTGGCGAGCGATTGCAGCAGGCGCCATGTGCCGCCGTAACAATCATGGGCGCAGACCACCGTGGCACCGGGGGGTACGAGCTGCAGGGCCAGTGTCACAGCGGCCATGCCACTCGCCGTGATGACCGATCCGGCACCCTCTTCGAGTTCGGCGAGGGAGTCGGCCAGGATCTGCCGGGTGGGATTACCGCTGCGGGTGTAGTCGAAGCGACGCTTCTCGCCGAAGGCGGGAAACGAAAAGTTCGACGAGAGATGCAGTGGCGGAACGACCGCGCCATGCGCCCGGTCGGTGTCGATGCCGGCTCGCACGGCCCGGGTACGATGGGAGGCGCTGGCCACGATCGGGGCGTGCAGCGAGACAGACATGGGAACCTCGTGAATGGGTGAATGACGAGGTCCCAAAACAAAAAACCCGGCTCGCCGCCGGGTCTTCGCGTTTTAGCACCTTGTTTAACGTGGCGGCAATAAGCGGCAAATGACCACGTGCGGAGCAGGGGCACTTCGGTTGTCGTGCGACTCGGTGTCGAATCGCTTTTTCAGGTTAGCGAAAATCGGTGGCTGCCGTCAAGTGGCGTTCGTTGGGAACGTGTTTGATGGCCTGCCTGATAACCTGCCTGATAATCTGCTCGCATGTGAACGACCGCGAGCTCCACCTTGACAGGACGATCCGGTGCGCATTACGGTGCCATTCATGCGGTCATCCATGCTGCTCCGAGATTTCACCTGCTGTTGTCCCCGCTGTCGTGCGCTGCGTTGTCGTGCAGAGCGCGTCGGGGGCTTCGTGATGTCCGGATCTTCGTAACCGGTACGCGTTTGTGCGTACCGTCGCGGCTTCGGCGCCCGCCCCTCGTGCGAGGGGCGGGCGTTTTTCATAGGCCCTCGCATGTGTTCACCTCCATCAGGGTGGTTCCATGTCGGTGTTGGCCTCCATTGCGCTGCTGATCGGCAGCAGCGTCTCCTCTCCACCTGCGCAACCCGTCGAACGGGTGCAGTGGGTCGTCACCCGTGTCACGCGCGCCGCGCGGGGTGATACGCAGTTCGTGCAGATCGGCGCACGGATCGATCCGGGTTGGCACGTCTATTCGCTCACGCAACAACCCGATGGGCCGTTCCCGCTGCGTGTGACGAGCGCAGCTTCGGCCACGGGCAGCTCCATCTGGTCCGTGGCGGGCACCGTGAAAGGGCCGGTGCCTGAGCGCCAACCCACGTCACCATTCGGCATTCCGGTGGAGTGGTACAGCGGCGCGCCGCAATTCTCCGTGCCACTGGTCGCGACCGCCGGCGTCGGTGCGACAGGAGGGGCCGGCACCTCCACGGTCGTATTGCGCGTGCGCTATCAGGCCTGCAGCGACACGCTCTGCCTGCCCCCCAGGACCATCGAACTCTCAACGCGGCTTGCCGCACGGTGACGTCATGACACAACGAACGATTCCGGGAAAGACTCCGGGAAAGATTCTGGCGGGCCTTCTTGTGACCGTTGGCGCATGCGGTGCATCCGGCGCACCACTGCATGCCCAATCGGCCGTGCCACCGCTGTCCGGGCGATGGGAAGGGACACTGCACTACGACTCCCTCACCGTCACGTTTCCGCTGGCGTGGACCGGAACCGGAGCATCCCGGCCGGCGCATCTGGCGTTCTACAACGGCACCGATTCCATCACGTCGACGGCCGTGCGTGTCGTGCCACAGCGCGCCGGCCGGTCGATCGCGGCCGTGGGCGACTCGGTGATCGTCGAGTTCGCGCATCTCGCGTCGCGATTGCGTGGCACTCGGACCGCCGAGGGGTTCGAGGGGTGGTTCGGCAATCCGCGTCGTCGTGATTCCGTGCGTGTGACCGCACGTCCGGGCGCGGCGACGTCCGCACCGGCGGTCGGTCCGGTGCCATCCATTGCCGGCACGTGGATCTTTCCGGTGGAGAGCTCCAAAGGTGAACGCGCGTGGCGTTTCATCGCGCAACAGTCGGGAGCCCAGGTCACGGCCACCATCCTGCGGGTCGATGGTGATGCGGGTGCACACACGGGCACGTTTGCCGATGGACGGTTCACGTTGTCGCACTTCGATGGCACGCGGCCCGGCCGTCTCGACGTGGAGCCCAACACGGATGGTTCCCTCACCATCGTGCAGCGTTCACCACGCGGAGCCGCGCGCAAGTATGTGGCCTGGCGTGACGCCGATGCACGGGCGCGCGGGCTGGCCGAGCCGGCCGATGTGGCCACACACACCTCGGTGCGCGATGCCCATGAGCCGTTCGTGTTCGACTTCCCGGATGTGACAGGTGCGCGGGTGACCAATCGTGATGCGCGGTATGCCGGCAAGGTCGTGGTGGTGAATGTCACCGGCACGTGGTGCCCGAACTGTCACGATGAAGCGCCGTTCCTGTCGTCGCTGTATCGCAAGTACCGCGATCGCGGGCTGGAAGTCGTGGCGCTCGATTTCGAAGAGGCCGAGGAGCTGTCCGATCTTTCCCGTCTCAAGGCCTTCGTGAAGCGTTACGACGTGGACTATGCCTACCTGGTGGCGGGCGAGCCGAAGGAGGTCACTTCAAAACTGCCGCAGGCCGTGAACCTCAACACCTGGCCGGCCACGTTCTTCCTGGGACGTGACGGGACGGTGCGGGCGGTGCGCACCGGCTTCGCGGCCAAAGCGAGCGGGGTGCACCACGAAACGCTGGTGGCCGAATACGAGGCCATCGTGGAGGGGCTGCTCGAGGAGCCGGTGACGGGCGCGACCGGGCGGTGATCGTCGAAGGGACGTACGCGATGGCGCATATGAGGGCGGCGGAGTAGTGTGACGTATGGCCCATCTCTACTCCGCCACCATCGAGTGGTCGCGCGGTGAGGCGCGATTCACCGACAATCGCTACAGCCGCGCGCATCAGTGGCGCTTCGATGGGGGAGCCGTCGTGCCTGCTTCGTCTTCACCGCAGGTGGTGCGCATTCCACTGTCCGATCCATCGGGCGTGGACCCCGAAGAAGCCTTCGTCGCCTCACTGTCGTCGTGTCACATGTTGTGGTTCCTGTCCATCGCCGCGGAGCGCGGCTGGACGGTGGACCGTTACCTCGACGAGGCCGAAGGCGAGATGGCAAAAAACGAACGGGGGCAACTCGTGATGTCCCGCGTGACGTTGCGCCCCGCCGTGCAGTTCGCGGGTGAACCGCCATCGGCCGCGGAAGCAGAGGCCGCCCATCATGAAGCACACGAGTCCTGCTTCATCGCGAACTCGGTGCGGACAAACGTGCTCGTGGAGCCGAAACATGGATCGTCGTGAACTGTTGAAGCAGGTGTTGATCGGTTCCGGTGTGCTGGCGGTGCCGCGCTGGGTGGCGGCATCGGAATTCGCCGGATCGGACAACACCTCTTCCGCCGCGGACTACCGGGCCGCGGCCCTCGCTGCCGAACGCTGGATCAGCAGCAGCGCACAGCGCGAAGGTGACACCGTGCGCTGGCCGGTGGATCCACGCAAACCGCAGGTCGTGGATCAGAGTCTCTACTCCGGCATGCCCGGCGTCGTGCTGCTGCATC
Source organism: Gemmatimonas aurantiaca (assembly GCF_037190085.1). Taxonomy (NCBI): domain Bacteria; kingdom Pseudomonadati; phylum Gemmatimonadota; class Gemmatimonadia; order Gemmatimonadales; family Gemmatimonadaceae; genus Gemmatimonas; species Gemmatimonas aurantiaca. The sequence continues at coordinate 61,613 of NZ_JBBCJO010000003.1, read as the reverse complement.
TCGAATTGCATCATGCCACGGGAGACGCCCGTCACCTGCGTGAAGCGCAGGACGGGGCGCGGGCGCTCATCGCTGCATTGCCACGCCAGGGCGTGGGCGCCGGTGGCGCCGGATTGTACACGGGGCTCACCGGGATCGCGTACGTGCTGCAACTCGTGCAGGAGCGTGCGCCGTTTGCCGCGGGGCAGTTGGCGCTCGCGCAGATTGCCGGTCGTGTGCGTGATGGTGCCACGTGGAAGGGCGACGCGGCCGTGTGGCAGGACTCCACCGATATCATCTCGGGGACGGCCGGTATCGCACTGGCACTGACCTGGTTGCAGGCTCGCGATCGCGCACCTGGCTCACCCTGGCGTGACACCAACCGATTGTTGCGCGGGGCCGCACGCTCGCTGCTCGACGCCGGGGTGACGGAAGGCAACGGCACCAAGTGGGCTATCTCGCCCAGCACGCCGCGCCGTTATCCGAACTTTTCGCATGGCACGGCCGGCGTGAGCTATACACTGGCCACGTTGGCCATGCATCCGGCGCTCGCTGACGACCGGGCATTGCAGCAGGCGGCCCGCGCCGGTGCGCTGTCGGGGGCACGTTACCTGGACGGGATTACGACCGTATCGACAAGCGGCGCCAGGAAGATCTTTCATTCGGAACCCGGCAACGAGTCGTTGTACTACCTGAGCTGGTGTCACGGGCCGGCGGGCACCGCGCGTCTCTACCGGCAACTCGAACGCCTCACCGGTGACGCGACATGGCGTCGCTATCAGCCGGCGTTGTCCCGAGCGATCGTCGAGAGCGGCGTGCCCGAACAGTATCCGGATCGCTCGGGGTTCTGGAACAACATCTCGCAGTGTTGCGGTAACTGCGGTGTGGCGGAGTATTTCGTGGCCCGCCATGCCACGACCCGCAGTGCCGACGATCTCGCGTTTGCGCAACGGGTGATGGACGATGTGATCGCGCGCGCCACGCCCGATGCCGGAGGGCTCAAGTGGGTGCAGGCGGAGAATCGGGCGAGCCCTGAGGACACCGTCGCGCAGACGGGTTTCATGCAGGGGGCGGCGGGAGTCGGCGTCGCGCTGTTGCATCTCGAAGGCGCACTGCGTGGCCGGAAGCCGCTGGTGGTGCTGCCCGACTCTCCGTCGTGGGCGTGAGTGAACCGGTTGGTGTTCCGCAGCCCCGTGTCGGCGTGGCGGTCATCATCCGTCGCGGCGACCGCGTGTTGCTCGGACGACGGCGCAGCCGCACGCATGGTGACGGTGTGTGGCAGTTCCCGGGCGGACATCTCGAGTGGGGCGAATCGGTGCACGACTGTGCCCGTCGCGAAGCGCTCGAGGAGACAGGGCTCACTCTGACGGAAACGCACGACGGCCCCTGGACCAACGACCGGTTCCCCGCACAACCGGGGCAATCCGAACGACACTACGTCACGCTGTTCGTGATCGCCGAAGCACCCCATGGAGAAGCGGTCGTGCGCGAGCCGGACAAATGCGAAGGGTGGGAATGGTTTGCCTGGGACGCCCTCCCGTCGCCACGTTTTCTGCCCATCGAAAACCTGCTCACGCAGGGCTTCGTGCTGCCGGACCGCTGACGTTCGCCGTGTCGGCTATGCGTCACGGCTCCCGGCGGTTTCGAATTTCCCTATGGCACGATGACCGTGCGCACCGGCGCGGCATGACGGTCGAGGGCGTCGAGCACGCCGTTGATGGCGTCGGCGTCGAGGGGCACGGTGTTCGTGACCACGTGCCGCAGGTCGAGACGACCCGTCGAGGCCATGACCATCAACTCTTCGAGTTCGCTGCGCAGGTGATCGTTCGAACCGATCAGCTCCGCTTCACGGCCGATGATGTCGCGATAGCTGTCGACCGGCACCGCGATGTGGTTGAGGCCCACCACCACCGCGCGTCCGAGTGGTGCGAGGGACTTGAGCGACACCTGCACCGTGTCGACACTGCCGACCAGTTCGAGCGCCACGTCCACGCCACGCCCATGTGACGCCTCGCGCACGGCTGTCACGACCTCGTCCACCGTACGATCGGCGGCCGAGACGGATATCGCACCGAATTGCGCGGCGAGCGCCAGCTTTTGCGCGTCACGATCCACGGCGATCACCTGCGAGGCGCCGAGCCCTGTCGCGAGTTGAATAGCCGACATGCCGAGTCCACCGGCGCCGATGACCAGCACCGATTCACCGGGTTGCAGCCGTCCCTTGCGCAGCGCGTGCAGTGAGGTGGCAGACGAACACATCATGACCGCACCATGTTCGTACGGGACCGCATCGGGCAGCGGCACGGCATTCCAGGCCGGCACCACGATGTATTCGGCCCAGCCGCCGTCGGTGAAGTGCCCCAGCATCAGTCCCGTCCGGCAGAACTGCTCACGGCCGGCCCGACAGTCGGGGCATGTGCCGCAGATGACGAGATAGTGCAGGGCGACCCGGGTTCCCACCGGCAACCCCGTCACGTCCGCGCCGACCGCCACCACGTCCCCCGCAATTTCATGGCCGAGCGTCAGAGGCAGCGGGTGCACCGGTGAACGGCCACTCCGATAGTGCGCATCCGAATGGCAGATGCCGGCCGCGCGCACCCGTATCAGCACATCCCGCGGCCCGCACGCGGGGATCGGGATCTCCATGAGGGTCACGGGCGCGCCGGGCGCGCTCATCCGGACGGCGCGCATCGTCTGGGCAGTGGGGGCGTTCATGCGGCCAAGGTAGACGGCCGATTCACGGGGCACAACGACCGGTCTCCGGCGGGCGCTGCGAGGGACGGCACGACGGCGACACGACGGCGGCACAGTGGGCGACACGACGAACGACACGATGAACGACACGGCCCCACCACGGGGCCAGCATACTGACGGCCCGCGGTCACGGGCGCCATGTTGTCGGCATGCCCACTTCCCGCAAGAAGACCAAGCCCGTCACCACCTGGCACATCGCCCTGTTGCGGGGAGTGAACGTGGGTGGTGGCAAAAAAGTCCCCATGGCCACGTTACGTGAGATCGCCGAGTCCCTGGGGTTCGAGGAGGCCCGGACACTGCTCAACAGCGGCAATCTGGTCTATCGCACCAGCATGACCCCCGCCGATGCGGAACGGACACTGCACGAGGCCATTCTCACGGCGTTGCAGATCGATACCACCATCTTCGTGCGCACACCGGAAGAACTGCGCCGGATTCTCGCCGAGAATCCGCTGCATGAGGAGGCGCTGGCCGAACCGTCGAAAGTGCTGGTGACCGTCTGGACCCGCGACACGACCACGGCGCATCTCGCGCCCCTCGCCGACGCATCCACGGAGGATGAGCGGTTCGTCGTGGGCCCGCGGGCGGCATACCTGTGGTTCCCGCAAGGCATCGCGGCGAGTGTGGTGTACGAAAAGGCAGCCCGACCGCTCGGCAATCGGGTCACGGCGCGCAACTGGAACACCATGCAGAAGTTGCTGGCGCTGACGGACGACACGGCCGGTGCGTGAACGAGGCACGAGGCACGAGGTGCGTGGTTCAATCGTGGGTCAACCATGAATCACCGTAAGGCGGTCCTGAGTCGATCATGAGGCGGCGCGGGTGGCGTTCCATGGGCATGGTCGCGATGGCGGCCGGCGTATTCCTCGGTTGCTTCAATCGCAATGCCCTGGTCCTGCCGGACCGCGTTCTGCAGCATGAGACACGCGAGTCCACGGAGGTCATCGTCAGTCACGGCGACGACGTGCGGATCGATGTCTATCGGCCGGACACTCCGGGACGACATGCCACCGTGCTCCTGCTGCATGGATCGGGAGGGATTCACGGGCTGGGGACGCAGCAGGTGACGCGGTATGCGCGCACACTCGCGGCGCTCGGACAGACGGCCTTGGTGGTGCACTATTTCGATGGCACGGGCAATTTCATCGCCGACGAAGAGGCGGAGCAGGAACACTACTGGCGCTGGGTGGGCGACGTGCGGGCGGCGATCACGTGGGCCGATTCGCAGTCCTATGTGAACCCCCGACAACTGTCGGTGCTGGGTATTTCCCTGGGCGCATGGCTTGGGGTGGGCGTGGGGGCGGTGGATGCGCGTGTGCACCGGCTGGCATTGGTCGGGGCTGGGCTCGAACCGTTCCTGGCCGATTCGCTGCGTCGCGTGCCGCCCATGCTGCTGCTGCATGGCGGTGACGATGAAGAGGTGCCGGTGCAGGAAGCCCGGAAGCTGCAGGCCGCCGTTCAGCGTGCCGGACGACGGGCGCAGCTCGTCGTGTACCCCGCCGAAAGTCATACCCTGGGCGACTCGGCGTCGACCGATGCGTTGTTGCGCGCGACACGGTTCTTCCGCAGTCGCCATTGAGTGCCGCAGATTTCCCGCATGCGCACTCCGACACTCTGGGCCGAGACCGATTCCGCCGTGTGGCAGCAGGCACTCGACCGGTATCCCGACGTCATCGCGCAGCAGCCTGCGCCGCGTCTCGTGGAGCTGGATACATGGTATCGTGACGTGCTCACGCCGATCGTGCAGGCGCGCACGCCGCGCCGTGTCACGCACGAAGAACTCGTGCGTATCACCGAATGGAAGATGACACGCGGTGTGTGGCGCGGGCCGAACCTCACACTGGTGCGCGGCAATGCACCCGATGCGGTCGATCAGGCCGGCATGACCGCCGCGGACCATCTCGATCAGCTCACCAGGGCGATCGGTGCGTATACGGCACTGGCCGGGGTGGGACCGGCCACCGCATCGGCGGTGCTCGCCATCGTGGATCCCGATCGCTATCCGTTTTTCGATGAACTGGTGGCGAATCAGATATCCGGACTCGGCCCCGTGGCCTGGAGTGTCAGCTACTATCGACGATACGTCGACGCCATCGTAAAACGGGCTACCGGGCTGGGAGCAGCATGGAACGCCGTGCTGGTGGAACGCGCACTCTGGGCAAATGGTGCGGAGCACGCGGGTGCGCATGATGATGCCATGAACGATACCGCGCGGTGAGCAGTACGGAGCACGTCGACGCGGTCATCTGCGGAGCAGGCATCGCCGGTGTTGCGGTGGCGCATGCGCTCTCCGTGCAGCACGGATGGTCGCGTGTGACGATCGTCGACGATCAAGCACCGCTGTCGCTCACGAGCGACAAGTCGACCGAAGCGTACCGGAACTGGTGGCCCGGTCCCGACGATGCGATGGTGCGTCTGATGAATCGCAGTATCGACCTGCTGGAACAGTGGGCGGACACCAGCGGCAATCGGTTCCATCTCAATCGACGCGGCTATCTGTATGCGACGGCTGATCCGGAGCGGGCGCGGCAGATGGAGAGGGATGCCCACCGGGCGTCGGTGCAGGGCGCCGGCGAGGTGCGCGTCCATCGGACCGTGCAGGAGAGCGAGGCGTATCGTCCGTCCGACCATCGCGGGTACCAGGCACACCCGACCGGTGCGGATCTGTTTTTCGATCAGTCGGCGATTCGCCGGCAATTTCCGTGGCTGGCGCCGGATATCCGCGCCGTGCTGCATGCGCGTCGATGCGGATGGTTCAGTGGGCAGCAACTGGGAATGTCGTTGCTCGAACAGGCGAAAGCATCCGGCGCTTCCCTGGTGAGTGGTTGCGTCGTCGGCGTGGACACCACGCAGGGGGACGTGACCGCCATACACGTGCGGGATGCGCATGGTCATGATCGGCGCATTCAAACACCGGTGTTCGTGAATGCCGCCGGACCATATGCCCGCGAGGTCGGACTGCTGACGGGCATGGACCTGCCGCTCTTCTCGGAGCTGCACTGCAAGGTGGCCATCGAGGATGTGCATGGAGTACTGGACCGGAACACGGGGCTGGTGATCCTCGACGATGCGCAGCAACTGGAGTGGACGGACGAGGAGCGCGAGGCGCTGGCGTCACAAGCGGACACGGAACGATTCACTCTGCCGATGCCGGCCGGTGTGCACCTGCGCCCCGAGGGGTACGGCCACGCACGGACTGTGCTGATGTTGTGGGACTATCACGGCGATCACCGTTTCGATGCGCCGATCTATCCCTTGCCGGTCGATCCGTACTATCCGGAGGTGGTGCTGCGCGGCATCACGAAGCTGGTGCCGGGATTCTCCCGGTATCTGGATCCTCTGCCGGCCATGTCGGTGGATGGCGGCTACTACACGAAGACCATCGAGAACCGGCCGGTGATCGGCGCCAGTGGCGCACGGGGGGCATTCGTGTGCGCGGGGTTCTCCGGATTCGGATTGATGGCGGCGCCGGCGTCGGCCGAACTGCTGGCGGCTCTGATCACCGGCGCACCGCGTCCCGACTATGCATCTGCATTCAGCCCCGCGCGCCATGACGATCCGGACTATCGGGCCCGGATCGCCACCTGGGGCAGCACGGGGCAGCTCTGAACTGCTGAGTTACTGCCGGAGCGCGCCCTTCTTCACCTGCGCGTCCATCATGCGCAGCAGCTCCTGATTGCTCCACGGCTGCCAGCCGTGCGGCTTGAGCGGACGGCCGTATTCGAACTTGCCGGCGTAGTACGGTCCCTTGCCCGGCTGTTTCGTGCTTTCGAGGAACGTTTCGAAGCGATAGACGCCGAGGTTCAGGAAGTAGTTGTCCATGTCGCCCACGGCCACGTGGATCTTGCCCACGAGCTTTGGGCCGATGGTGGACCAGTTGCGTTCGACGTAGTCGCGCAGATCGTAACCTCTGGCTCGCATGGCTTCGGCCACACTGTGGTCGATCACGCCGGTGCGTTTGTCCCAGAGTGGCTTGGGGTACCCGTCGGCACCGACCGGCGCCCATGCCGCCTGCCAACCGTCCCATTGTCCGCCGGAACGTCCTTTCGTGGCGATGACGAGTTCGGCCTGGTTCTCCTCGCGCATGCTGAGTTCCATCATGCCCTCGGGTCCACGGCTCGAGGGGATTTCCCGCGACAGCCAGGCGCCGTCGCGACGCTCGAAGGCATTGGAGTCGGCGTAGATGTTGCCGAACTGATAGTTCCGGAAATCGAGCTGATCGGGATAGAGCGACCAGGCGCCGCCGAAGACGTCGGGATAGTGGACCTGGAGACCGAGCACGTCCCATCCGCCGGTGGAGCCGCCGGTGAGCGTGCGGGCGTGGCCCGACGCGATGGTGCGATAGCGACGATCGATCTCGGGGATGATCTCCTTGGTGATCACGTCGCCATAGGGGCCGTTGTTGGCCGAGTTGAGCGCGTAGCTGTCGTCGTAGAACGGCGTGGGATGCTGAATGAAGACCGCGATGAATTCGGGGACCTTGCCCGTGGTCCAGGCCTGCTGGAATTCACACCCGGTTTCCCGGGCGCTGCGGGCCAGACGCGTGGCGCGCGCTTCGGCTGATTCGGGCCGGTCACATCCGTCGAAGGTGAAACCGAACGGCGCCCGCTCGCTGAAGTGCCCGATCGTGTACACCACGGGATAACGCTTCGCGCGGTTCTGCGCATATCCTCTGGGCAAAAGCACCACGGCGCCCACGGTCATGTCGTGATTCCAGAAGGCGCTGGCGAGCTTCGATGTCATCGTGAAGCGCTGCACCCATTCGGTGTCGGCGATCTTCTTCACGGGCGGCAGCACCCGATCGACCGTGAGCGCAATGCGCGCATTGCCATCCACGCGCACCTTCTGCACGCCGCTCACGATGGCACCGGGCGCGTCGTTGAAACGCTGACCTTCCCACTGATCCATGTGCGCCCAGATCGTGTGGCCGTCGGCCCGTGCGAACTTCGTGTAGGGCAGGATCATCCCCTGCACGAAATACTCGCCGGCGGGCAGTTCCCGGATCGATGCAAAGGGAAATCCCAGCGTCGACGGGTCGATCGTCGCCGAAGCGCCGGGAGCGAGTTGCTCGATGTCGACGCCGAGAAACTGTTCACTGCCGCGACGTGCACCGGCCTGCAGGCGCGGCTCGGTGCGGTCCGTGCGGGCGATGAAGACGAAGGCCCGCCCGGTGATGGGGCCGGCACTGGCGCTGGTGGGAAAGGAGACCGTGAAGGTCTGGGCCGCGATCGGCGGTGAGGACAGCCCGAGGCCGAGAGCCGCGAGCGCCATGAGGGTTGGAGTGCGCATACCACAATCTACGCACGGTCATCTCAACACCAGGTGACAATGGGGGTACTATTGGCCCATGCGCATTCTCTTTCTCTCGCTTTCGGCGATCGTGGTGCTGGCGATCGCCGGTTTCTCCCTGGTGTGGCCGCCGATTCTCTGGGCCTACGTACTCGTGCTGCCGGCGATCGCCCGCGGTATCGTGGACATGCTGCAGACCAAGCAGGCCATCCGGCGCAATTTCCCGCTCATCGGGAATGCCCGGTACCTGATGGAGATGATCCGCCCGGAGATCAACCAGTACTTCGTGGAGTCGAACAGCGACGGCAAGCCGTTCAGTCGCAACGACCGCTCGGTCATCTATCAGCGCGCCAAGGGGGATCTCGACACGTTGCCCTTCGGCACGCAGAAGGACGTGTACGAAACGGGGTACGAGTGGATCAATCACTCCCTGGCGCCGGTTCACCCCGATCCGGAGCAGGCACGGGTGACGATTGGCGGAGCGGACTGCACGCAGCCCTACTCGGCGTCGATCTTCAACGTGTCGGGCATGAGCTATGGATCGCTCAGCAAGAATGCGATCCTGGCGCTCAACGCCGGTGCGAAGATGGGGAATTTTGCGCACAGCACCGGCGAAGGCGGACTGAGTCCTTATCATCTCGAACCGGGCGGCGACCTGGTGTGGCAGATCGGCACGGGCTATTTCAGTTGCCGCGACAAGCAGGGGCGTTTCGATCCGGGCGCCTTCGCCGAGCGTGCGACACTGCCGAATGTGAAGATGATCGAGATCAAGCTGTCGCAGGGTGCCAAGCCCGGACATGGCGGCATTCTGCCGGCGGCGAAACTCACGCAGGAGATCATCGACATCCGTCATGTGGAACCGGGGCACGATGTCATCTCTCCGCCGGCGCATTCGGCGTTCGGTACGCCGCTCGAGATGGTGCAGTTCATCAGGCAGCTGCGTGAGCTTTCCGGCGGCAAGCCGATCGGTTTCAAACTGTGCGTGGGCAAGCGTCACGAGTTCCTCGGGATCGTGAAGGCCATGCTCGAGACGGGCATTCTCGCCGATTTCATCACGGTGGACGGTGGCGAGGGCGGCACGGGTGCCGCGCCGATCGAATTTTCCGATTCGGTGGGCACGCCGCTCAACGAAGGGTTGTCGTTCGTGCACAATGCGCTGGTGGGCACGGAACTGCGCGACCGCATTCGTGTGATCGCGTCGGGCAAGGTCAATACGGGGTTTGCGATGGCCACGAAGGTGGCGCTGGGGGCCGACGTCTGCAATGCGGCGCGCGCGATGATGATCGCACTGGGTTGCATCCAGGCGCTCCGGTGCAACAGCAATGCCTGTCCCACCGGCGTGGCCACCCAGGATCCGGCGCTGGTGAACGGGCTGCACGTGGGGGACAAATCACATCGTGTGGCCCGCTATCACCGGGAAACCGTGAAGAGCTTCCTCGAGGTGCTCGGAGCGACGGGGCTGCAACGTCCGCGCGATCTCAAGCCGTGGTTCATCATGAAACGGGTGAGCGCGATGGAGATCCGCAGTTACGCCGACATCTATCCGCAGCTGGAGCCCGGGCAACTGTTCAGCAGCCCGGCGACGACGGGCATGTCGCGGGCGTGGGCGCTGGCGAGCATCACGCAGTTCTGACGTCGTCCCGTGATCGATCGTGTTGCGGTTCTGTCGTGCGGTTGTCAGCGCAGCTGTCAGCACGGTTGTCAGTGTCGATGCGTCGTGGTCGAGTCGGCGGTTGGTGCGGCCACGACGGACGGCCCCGGGGCCGTGCTCTCCGGGGTGTCCGACAAATGCTCCTGCACGATGACCCAGCGACCTCCCTGATTGCGCCAGAGCATGGTCCAGGCGCCGCTCACCACGTGCGGTGTGTTCAGCGGTGTGGTGTGCGGAATGCTGTAGGTCAGCGTCATGACCACGGCGTCGCGGGTGATGACGTCGACGTAGGTGGAGCCGAGGACAAAATGCGGATTGCGCATGTTCTGTCCCACACGATCCCAGAAGCCGCGTATTTCACCGGCCAGTGTGTCCCGCGTGGTGGTGACCCGTCCGGCGACTCCTGAAATGACCCGGCCACTGTCGGGATAGAGCGCGAGCAATCGCTCCGGCGCGCCGGGTCGCGAAAAGTCGTACGCCTGCACGACGAGCGCACTGAGGCTGTCGGCAATGGCGCGGCGCTCGGCGGCCGGGATCCGGGTGGGATCGGTGCAGGCGAGCAGCAGTGGAAGCAGGAGGGCGAGGGGTGAGAGGCGCACGTGGTCAGCGGGCGGCGGGCATGGGGGACATGGAGGGGATAGCGCGCATGGCGGACATCTGGGCGGGGGGCAAGGCTTGAGGGCCGCCTGCGGCGGCGATACCCGCAGGATGAACTGCTGGATAAATGCAGGATTTGTCCAGTGCGGGCGGCGGGGATGTCGCGCTGGTGACAGTCTGATTTTTTGAAATTGAACTGCGGAGAGTCACGGGCTTCATCCGACGCTCGTTCCTCCCGTAGTTCAATCCCTGAAACCCCACCTGTCCGTCACGCGACATCGCTGGCTCCCCACCCCGGACAGATCCTGCGTTTATCCAGCAGTTCATCCTGCAGGTATCGCGCCCGCAGGGCGCCCCTCAATCCTTGAGGTCCTCCCAAAGCTGGCCGAATGCGCGCGAATGTGTTTGTCCCCTCCAGAGACACTTGGTGTCCTCTGTATTGGACGTGTCGCCACGGCCTCAGAGGAGAACACGTCGCATCAGACATGGTGCGAAAATTGCACTATCGACCGATGGATCCGGCGTCTCAGACGTCTGGTCCCTGTCCGTTCCCCACTGCCGGCCCGGCCGGCACCCCATCGGCTTACCGGCCGGAGGTTTCCGTGCGCGCACTCATGCAGGTCTCCAGGCGGGAGTCGGATCCGCGGTCCGAGCGGCTTTTGGCGGGTCGGTCCGCGAGGCGACGCGCCTGGATCGCGCTGTTCGGAGCGTCGGCGGCCCTCGGCATGGCGGGGTGTGGTGGCGGCGAAGAGTCGGGCACGATGACGGCCGATCTCGAGCGCGATCTCCAGATGGCGGTCAACGCGCAGCGCCCACGCACGGCGGTGGTTTCGGCGATCGAGGGTGGTCGGCCCGGGGCGCCCAGCGGCAACCAGCGGGGACGGCGGGAAGCGGTGGCCACACCGCGTCAGGCTCCGCGTCCGACACCGCAGGCGGAAGAGCAGGAAACCGCCGTGGCGCCCACGGTGGATGAGACACCCGCTCCGGCGGTGGTGGTGGCCGAGCGGGTGGAGCCCACGCCGGCCCCGGCCCCTGACACGGCTGCGCATATGCCCTCGGCCGGTGGAATTTCCTATCCGACGGAGCGCGGGCCATCGGCCGGCGGCGTCATGGATGAAGGACGCGGAGAACGTGGCAGCGAGGGCATGGGACGGGGGCGTGGCGGCGGCATGGGCGGCGTCATCGGTGTCATCATCCGCGGCGGATCGGCCGGCGTGGACCATTGCGGACCCAACGATGGACGTCGTGGCCGGAACGGCGGCGCGACCACGGGCACGGTGATCGGTGGTGTCATCGGCGGGGTGATCGGGGGCGCCATTGGCGGCTCCATCGGTGGAAGCCGCTATCCGCGCTATTGACGCCGCCGTCTGAGCGGACTCTCACCGTCCGCCATCGGTTGCCATCGGTTGCCATCGGTTGCCATCGGGCGCCTTGCTTCGTGTCGGCGCGTGAGACTAGGCTTTTCTCACCATGACGCACGAGCAGACGCATTACGAACAACTGGGCGGGGACGCGGGCATCCGCACGCTGGTGGACCGCTTCTATGACCTGATGGACACCGCACCGGAGGCCGTCCACGTGCGGGCACTGCACGCGGCCAGTCTCAAGGTCTCGCGGCAGAAGCTGTTCATGTTCATGAGCGGCTGGACCGGTGGACCGCAGCTCTACGTGGAGCAGTATGGCCACCCGCGTCTGCGCATGCGGCATTTCCCGTTCGCCATCGCGGAGCGGGAGCGCGACGAATGGCTCTGGTGCATGGATCGTGCACTGGCCGAGCATGCGGCGCCCGAGGAGACCAAGAGTTTCCTGCGCGAGCGCCTGCACGCGCTGGCCGATCACATGCGCAATCAGCCCGGCTGATCGGTGCGCATCGTCGGCGGGAAGTTCGCGGGACGCAATCTCACCTCACCCAACGACTTCCGTGTGCGTCCCACGGCGGAGCCGGTCCGGGTGGCGATGATGAGACTGCTGCGCCACGATCTCGAAGGCGCGCGGGTGATCGACCTGTTTGCCGGCACCGGAGCGATCGGACTCGAAGCGTTGTCGCGTGGCGCGAAGTACGTGGACTTCGTGGAATTCCGTCCGGCAAGTCTGCATGCGCTCAAGGCCAACATCGCCGCGCTGCGGGTGAACGAGAAAGTGCGCGTGTACAAAAAGGACGCGCTGCCTTTTGCCGACGCATTGCCACCCGATCGGTACGATCTCGCGTTTGCCGACCCGCCGTACGAATCCCGCATGCTCGACCGGCTCATCGAGCGCTGGCAGCAGGCACCCTGGTCGACCATCCTGGTAGCCGAACATGCGCGCACGCATCAGCTTCCCAAGGCTGTGCGTCCGATCGTCGTCCAGCATATTCAGCTCGAAGACAGCGCCATCTCCGTGTATCGTCGCGGAGTCTCTCCGTCCGTCCCCGCCTTGCCATGACCACCCGGTTCCGTCGTCTCGTGGCCGCGAGCCTGCTGCTCGCCGCTCCTTCCCTCCCCGCGCAGCCGGCCCGTTGGGCACAACAGGCGCAGCGCGTCACGATCATCCGCGATCAATGGGGCATTGCCCACGTGTACGGCAAGACCGATGCGGATGCGGTGTTCGGCATGGTGTACGCGCAGGCCGAGGACGATTTCAATCGCGTGGAAACGAACTACATCAACGCGATGGGACGTCTCGCCGAAGTGGAGGGCGAGAAGGAGATCTGGCGCGATCTGCGCATGAAGCTGTTCATCGACACCCTGGACATCAAGAAGCAGTATGCGGCGAGTCCGGTGTGGCTCAAGGCCCTGATGAACGGCTTCGCGGACGGCCTCAACTACTATCTGCACACGCATCCGCAGGTAAAGCCGCGTCTCATCACGCGTTTCGAGCCGTGGATGGCGCTGACGTTCAGCGAAGGCAGCATCGGTGGTGACATCGAGTCGGTGAATCTGCGTGGCATCGAACAGTTCTATGGCGCACCCGGCGGGACCGGGGGTTCGGGGAGTGGAGCGGGCAGGGATGCCGACGCGGCCAATGGCACGAGCGACGCCGATGCTGCGTTGTCCCCGTTCGGGCAGGAGCCCGGCGGTTCCAACGGATTCGCCATCGCGCCCGGCAACACGACCAATGGCCACGCGCTGCTGATGATCAATCCGCACACGTCCTTCTATTTCCGCCCCGAGATCCACATGGCGAGTGAAGAGGGACTCGATGCGTATGGCGCGGTGACATGGGGACAGTTCTTCATCTACCAGGGCTTCAACAGCCGTCTGGGGTGGATGCACACGTCGGGTGGCGGCGATGTCATCGACGAATATCTAGAAACCGTCACGCCGAAGGGGACCGGCTTCACCTACCGGCATGCCGGCGTGGAGAAGCCCGTGACGGCGAGGCGCATCGTGTTGCCGTACAAGACCGCGTCGGGGATGCAGCGTCGCACGGTGACGGCGTACTTCACGCAGCACGGTCCGATCATCCGGTCGCAGAATGGCAAGTGGGTGGCGGTGGCGCTGATGCAGGAACCGCTCAAGGCGCTCCAGCAGAGCTATCTGCGCACGAAGGCGAAAGACTACGCCTCGTTCCGCAAGGTCATGGAGCTGCGTACGAACTCGTCGAACAACACCATGTACGCGGATGCGGATGGGGTCATCGCGTACTTCCACGGCAACTTCATCCCGAAGCGCAACGCCGGCATCGACTTCACGAAGCCGGTGGACGGCACCGACGCGAAGAACGACTGGCAGGGACTGCACACGCTCGACGAGATGATCACGGTGATCAATCCCAAGAGCGGCTGGATCATGAACACCAACAACTGGCCGTTCACGGCGTCGGGTGGTGACAGTCCGAAGATCGGCGACTGGCCGGTGTACATGTCGGCGCAGCGGGAAGACAATCCGCGTGGCGTGCATGCGGTGCGTGTGTTGCAGGGACGCAAGGATTTCACGCTGGATGGTCTGATCGGGGCGGCCTATGACAGCTATCTGCCGGCGTTCGAACAGTTGATGCCGCCGCTGCTGGCGGCGTACGATGCACTGCCGGCCGGCGATTCGCTCAAGATGAAGCTGGCCGAACAGATCGCGCAGCTTCGTGGATGGAACTACCGTTTTGCCGCGAATTCGGTGCCGATGGCGCTGGCCAATGCCTACGGTGAAGAAGTGTCCCAGGCCGCGGCCGCCCCGGCCCGCGCGGCCGGCACGCCGATGCTGGAGTTCGTGAAGACCAAGGCGCCGGCGGCGCTGGTGCTCGGCGCCCTGTCACGCGCGTTGGATCGTCTCACGCGGGACTTCGGCACCTGGAAGACCCCCTGGGGCGAGATCAATCGGTATCAGCGTCTGAGCGGGGCCATCGATGCGGGCTTCGACGACAACAAGCCGAGCATCGCGGTGCCGTTCGCGTCGGCCAACTGGGGATCGCTGGCGGCATTCGGCCAGACGGGCGCACGCACCACGAAGCGCATCTACGGCAATCGTGGCAACAGCTTCGTGGCGGCGGTGGAGTTCGGGCCCCGGGTGCGGGCGAAGAGTGTGCTCGCCGGTGGGGTGAGCGGCGATCCGTCGTCGCCCTACTTCTTCAATCAGGCCGAACGGTATGCGGCCGGCAACTTCAAGGACGTGAACTACTATCGCGCCGACGTAGAGCAGCATGCGACGCGCACGTATCGGCCCGGCAGCAAGTGAGTGAACGACGGTCGTGCGATGGCGGGTTTCCGCCTGTCATCGCGCGGCTGGTTTGCACAGATGCGCCATGGCCACGGCGGGCACCGAACCCGGCACGGGCGCGGCATACCCGGGAATCTTGACGATCTTCTCGTTGGCCACCTTGGTGAATTTCGCGTCCGCGTAATAGCGGTTCTCCTTCACGGCCACGGTCCCCTCGGTGCAGCGCACCGCCACCAGGGTGCGTGAACCGAACCATTCCCCACCCGCCACCTTCGCGGGCTTGGTGAACGGCACGCGCAGCGTCGCGGTGATCTCCTGCGGAGTGCGCTTCACGGTGCGTGTTTCGAGCAGCACCGGATTGCCGCCGGAAATGGTGCCGATCTGCGGGAACGAGGCGGTTTGTGACGCGAGCCGCGACGGAGTGCCAAGCGCGAGCGCGGCCACGAAGCCGGGGAGTACGACAGCAGGGACGATACGCATCGGAGATCCGGGCCGGAGCGGGATGATTGTCGGCGTCTGGTGTGAGCGATACGATATGCGACATGCCCACTGAAATGCTACCCGATCCTCACCGGGCAGGCGAGGCATCGTTCGTGCCTCCCGCCGTGTCTTCGTCACCCGTGAGCCCGCTGCCCCGGCTCGATGCATCGGCCGCCGATTTCGAGGCACTGCGGGCGCTGCTCGCCGCGCACGAATACGACGTCGCGCCGATCTGTGCGCGCACCGAGAGTCCGGCCATCTACGATTTCCGCATGCGCAAGCATGCGCGGCACGATGCCGTTCCGGAGAGGGGACTCGATATCCTGATCGGACTCTTCCTCGACTGTTATTCGCTGCCGGTGAGCGAGGTGGAGCGTCTGGTGGGCCCGGGCAGCAGCGCGCTGCTCATGCGTCTGGGATTGGCGGTGGAGCTCGATGGCCAACTGACGGGCACCGTACTGCTCTATCCCAATGAGGGGATCTACATGATCTCCGACCGTCCAGGATTCTCGGGCACGGGACTTCTGCTGTTCGAGAGCACGACGGACCTGGTCTATCCGGCCATCACGAACTCCGGGCGCACCTTCCTCTCCACGATGCCCTTCGTTCCCGGGCAGCGATTTCTCGAGCTCTGCTCGGGAACCGGTGTGGCCGCCCTGATGGCCGCACGGAGCGGGGCGGCACAGGCATGGGCCGTGGACATCACCGCGCGTTCCACGCATTTCGCGGCCTTCAATGCGCTCCTGAACGGACTGCCCAACGTGAGCGCTCTGCAGGGTGACCTGTTCGCGCCGGTGGAAGGGGAGCAGTTCGACTGCATCGTGGCGCATCCGCCCTACGTACCGGCGGCCACGACCGAGGTGATCTATCGGGATGGCGGAGAGGACGGCGAGCAGATCACGCGGGCGATCCTCGGGCGTGTGGCGGAGTTTCTCGCGCCCGGCGGCATCTTCCATTGCACGTGCATCATCTCCGCGCGGCCTGAGGCGCCGGCCTCACTGCGCGTCCGGGAGATGCTGGGAGCCGCTGGTGATGCGTTCGACATGGTGCTGCTTGGCAACGGGGCCACGGATCTCGCCACGCACTTCACCAAGCAGCTGCTCAAGGCCACCGACGACAAGGTACCGGACATCGTATCGCAGTTGCGGTACTTCCAGGAACTCGCCGTGCAGCGCGTCGAGTTCTGCACGATCATCCTTCGCCGGCACGATGGCCGGCGCAAGGGCGGAACGATCGCCGTGCAGCGTGATGGACAGACGCGCTGGGCGGAAGCGGAATGGCTGCTGCGGCTGCAGGCATTGTTGGGAATGGGGGAGCACGGTCTGGACCGTCTGCTGAATGCACGACCCCGCCTGTCACCTCTGGCGCAGTTCTCGCTGACGTATGGCGTCGATCCAGACGCCGAGGAACGCTGGGTGCCGCAGGAAGGCGAAGTGACCGTGACGTATCCGTTTCCCGGACGGGTACCGGTAAACGCCGGTGATGCGGCGTTCCTCGCGTCCTGTACCGGCGAGCGGACATTCGCCGAGCTGCTGCGCGAGATTCAGGAGGAAGGAGGCATCCCCGCCGATCTCGATCCACGGCAGTTCATGCGCACCATGGTGCCTCTGGTCGCCGAGGGCGTGCTGGAAACGGATCTCCTGCCATTCCCCCGCCACTCCACCTCTTCGTGATGTGATCATGAATCTCTCCCGCCCCGTTCTCGCCCGCGCGCGTTTCCGGCGCCGTGTGTGGTTTTCCCTCTGTTCCGCGGCGCTGGCGGCCGGCGCCCTTGGCGTGACCGCTTTGCCGGTGGCGGCCCAGTCGATCGGTGCGCCGGAAGAGCAGCAGGCCGTCATGGCCGTGGTGCGGCGTCTGTTCGACGGCATGCGCGCCGCCGATTCGTCGATGGTGCGGTCGGTGTTCGACCCTCGGCTGCGCATGATCACGGCGGCAACGCGCAACGGCGCGCCCGTGGTGACGATCGAACAGGGTGCCGACGGGTTCGTGAAATCGGTGGGTACGCCTCGTCCCGACAAGATCGACGAGCGCATCCGCAACGAGCGGGTGCACATCGACGGCACACTGGCGTCGGTGTGGGTGGACTATGGCCTCTTCATCGGACCGAAGTTCTCCCACTGCGGCATCGACCACTTTCTGCTCGTCAGGAACGACGGCGCGTGGAAGATTCTCGAGATTGCCGATACCCGCCGCACCACCGGCTGCGAGCAGTGGACGCGATGAACGTCAGCGCGACGTGCCGGCCGTGACGATGGCCAGTACGTCGCGCGCGAGGGCGGTGTAGTCTCGATCGAAATGATGGTCGCCATCCCGCTTGATCAGATGGATGCGCTTCGCGTCGAGTTCCGGACACACCGTATCCCCTTCGGTGGTGCCATAGACACACACCACCGGCGCATTGACGATGCGTTCGATGTACGGCTTCACCAGGATGTCGGTGGGCCGGTTGACGGTGCGCACCAGATCCATGAGGTGAAATTCGAAACTGGCCGTGTGCTCCATGCCGAGCAGCACCACACCCTCCACCCTGGTGCGCAGATCGGCCGGCAACTGCTCCGCCAGCATGGCGGCAAACCCCGCGCCGCGGGAGTATCCCACCAACAGAATGCGATCGCGTTGCCAGCGTGCCATGTAGTGGCGGAGCAGCGCCGCACTGTCGTACGTGAGTGAATCGGGGGTGCGGGTGGCAGAGGTGAGCCAGGCGCGGGAGTTGATGCCGGCCACCGCCACACCCTGCTTCACGAACTCCTTCGATACCCCGTCGACGAGCTCCTTCCAGCCACCGTCGCCACTCCAGAAGAGCGCCAGCGTGCGCCCCGTGGGACTGGGGAGTTCCGTCAGCGGATAACGCCTGAGCTGTGCGGATGTGAGCTCCTGGGCCTGGAGGGAGCGGGCAGGAAACACCCCGAGACAGCCGACACAACAGAAGAGCGCCATCGCGGGCAGCAGCGGCGTGACCGTGGCCTTTCGTTCGAGACTGCCCCAGCCCACGAGACGACCGCGGGCCGCGGCGGCGATGGAGCGCAGCACCACCGCGTACATCACCTGACGATAGGCAAAACGCTGCAACGGCACGAGCCAGGCCAGCCGGCGATCTTCATCGGGTTCCATGAACAGGGCGATCAGAGCCGACACCACTTCGGTGAGCACGAAGAGCAGGTAGAATGTGAGGATATGCTGCATGTCGGTACGCGCATACGTGGCGCCATGTTCCCGCCACACCACCATCACGCGCACGAGGCTGAAAAGGAACAGCAGATCGGCGAGTGGCGAGAGGGCGGTGAATGCCAGCTGGAACAGCCAGGTGTTGGGCATCGCGATCAGGCCCAGCGTGCCGAAGCGTGGCCGGAGCAGGGTGTCGCGATGCTTCCAGGCACATTGCAGCGTCCCGAAGGCCCAGCGGAAGCGCTGACGGGCCAGCGCACGCAGTGTGTCGGGCGCCTCGGTCCAGGCCACCGCGCGGTCGGCATACGCGATACGCCATCCGCGACGTCGCAGCGTGATGGTGAGGTCCTGGTCTTCGGCGAGGGTGTCATGGGTGAAACCACCGGCTTCCCGCACGGCCGAGGCACGCCAGGCTCCGATGGCGCCGGGCACCACGGTGATGGCATCGAGATCGGCGAAAGCCCGTCGGTCGAGATTCTGGCTGGTGATGTACTCGATGGCCTGCCAGCGGGTCACGAGGTTGAGCCGATTCCCCACCTTGGCGTTGCCGGCCACGGCGCCCACCACCGGATCACGCAACGGTTGCACGAGCTGCGCGATGGCGTCGGGGGCAAACACGGTATCCGCATCGAGTCCCACCAGAATCTCCCCACGTGCCCGTGCGATACCGAGATCGAGCGCCGAAGCCTTTCCCCCGTTGACCTTGGTCAGGACGAGGACCTGTTCGTTGCCGGCGAACGTGTTGCGTGCGATGGCATAGGTGTCGTCGGGCGATCCATCGTCCACCACGATCACCTCGAGCGGGCCGGCGTATTGCTGTTGCAGCAGACTGTTCACCGTGGCGACGATGACGGCCTGCTCCTTGTACGCCGGGACGATGACACTCACCGACGGTGCGTAGAGGTCGGTTTCCGTCACGCCGTGCATCGCCGGCGCCGTCCGGGCCGAGCGCAGGCGCTGCCGCACCGCGAGTCCGGTCAACAGCACGAGACGCACGACGCCCAGCGACACCGCCACGCCCATGATCGTCACAATGGACCACTCCAGCGCGCCCAGAGCGCTGTACCCTCCGAGGGCGAGCCACCGACGATTGGCCGCATCCGCCGAGAGGGGGGGCATGAACGCATGCGCTGGCGCATCCACGAGCGATTCGAGTGAAACGATGGTGTCACCGCGGGCCCGCAGGCTGTCGATCAGTTGACCGATGGCAGCGACGGTCTGCGATCGATCGCCCCCGCCATCGTGCAGCAGGACGACATTGCCGCGCGCGCGTTGTGCCAGCGTCCGATCGATGATGGCCCGTACACCCGGGCGCTGCCAGTCGTCGGTGTCGATGTGCACACCGGTGGTGACATACCCGAGCGACGTGGCGGCTTCCACCGGCACGAGTTCGTCGATGGTGCTCGGTTCGGCGTCACCAAAATACGGAGGACGGAACAGCATGGTGTGACGCCCCACCGCGGCTTCGAGCAGACGGGCCGTGGCGTCGAGCTCGAGGCGCGTCACGAAGGGCGACACCCGCGAGAGATCGGGGTGCGAGAAGGTGTGACTGCCGAGTGTGTGTCCTTCGGCGGCAATGCGGCGGGTGAGGGCCAGATGCTGCTGCACCTGATCCCCGATGACGAAGAAGGTGGCCGGAGCATGCCGCGAACGCAGCGTGTCGAGCAGCATGGGCGTCCAGGTGCCATCCGGTCCGTCGTCGAACGTGAGGGCCACACGATGCGGATGACTGGCGCCGGCGCGTTCCACCGTCCATGAGGTGGGCAGCGTGAGCAGACGCTCGTCGGTCAGGAGACCACTCGTGGAATCGTACTGCAGACGGCGCTCGCCGGCGGTGGGATGTGCGGTGACCCGCAGCAATTCACCGTCACCCTGCATTTCCACGCCGTACCCTGGCGGCAGTTCGGCCAGTTCGTTCCAGGCACCGGGGTCGGTGCGGCGTCCAAACACGCGCCAGAGCGCGGGATCCTCGGCACCCAGTCTCCACACGGCTTCACCGGCCACCCCCAGCGACGATGCCGCGTGCATGGCATTCCAGCTCGTGACCGCATCGAGGTACCAGAGTACGTGATCGGTGGAATCGGCATCGGTCCACTGGATCACCGGTTGCATGGCGTCGGGATTCCATTGCGGCAGCACACGATGGGTCCGTGCCGAGGCCAGCGCCTCGGCGTAGGTCATGGCGGAGGCCTGGGTGGACGGCACGGCATCGTTCCACTCGTAGCCGAATGCGCCGAACGCCAGCAGCAGGTGATCGGCGGGAACCACGGTGAGCAGACGCCGCGCCCCTTCCTCGTACCACGACTGCGCGGCCACCGGACCCGGATCATCCCGGCTGCTGTGCTGATCGTACAGCATGGCGATGGTCATGTCGCTGGGCCGACTCCACCGCCGTACGGTGCGGACATCGGCGTCGGCCGCGACGGTGACCGCAACGATCGCGTGCAGGGGATGCAGTGTCCGACGCAGTTCACGCAGCAGTGACGACACGCCCCGCTCGGCCGACGCCGGAACCATTTCGAAATCGATGACAATTCCGGCGAGCTGATACCGCTGCACCATGGCGACGACATCATGCACGAATGTCGCGCGTGTGGCGGGTGTGGCCACGAGTGCAGCCACCCGCGCGCCGGAGAACGAAGCGCCGCCGCTGTCGACATTGGTGATCATCGTGAGCAAACGCGGCCGACGATCCGCGGGCTGCCGGGCGAGGAGATCGATGACCCGTTGATCGGGGCGCATCTGCAGTGTGAGATCCCTGGTGCGCAGAAAGCCCCATTCCGCGATCACCCAGTCGAGTTGCTGTACATGACGGGACAGCGACTGCCAGGCATCGTCGTCCCAGTTGACGTAGAAGCCGGCGTGAATGGGCGTGGCCCGATTGATGGGCCGTCCGGCGCGCGGCGTACGCGGAAGACTCGTCCGATCGTTCGGGAGACGTGCGGCACCGGATGGTTGTGCATTGGCAGGTTGTGCAGTGGCAGGCTGAACGGTCGCCAGCAACCGGGTGCGGGCACGGGTGTGCCGACGCCACTGCAGGCGGTCCCGCCACGAATGACCGTGCAGGCTGTCCGCCGGTGCGGAATGGCCGTTGCCGACGGCATATTGCCAGTCGGGGAGCACGGGCGGCACGAGAATGCCCAACCCCAGATAGAGCACGCCGATCGCAGCCAGTGCACCGCAGATCATTCCAGCCTGACGCAACCGGCGCCACCGCCGACCGGAGGGATCGAGGAAGACGGGCTGGATCGGCGTGGCGGTGTCGGACATGAGGACCTCTCGGAAATCACGGAGGCGGCGGATGAAGCGCCACCGGGTTTCTCGAAAGAAAAGCCGTCGTGCCTGACAGACAGCTAACATGCATGATCTGTTTCTGTCATGGTGGCGTCAGCCACAGGGGACACATTGCACGCCATGCCCACCGGAATCGCATGACCCTCGACGATCGCGAGCATACAGAGGACACGGAGCGCGCAGCCTGGCGGGCCTGGGCTCCCCCCGTTGCCATTCTGCTGCTGCTCGGCCTCGCGCTGCATGTGATGCACCGCGAACTGGCGAGCACGGGCTATGCGCATCTGCGGGCATCGCTCCAGAACATTCCGGGAGACGCCCTGCAGCGCGCCTCGGCGCTCACGGCACTCTCGTATCTGCTGTTGTGTGGCTACGATCTGCTCGCACTGCGGTATGTCGGCACATCGCTGGGTGTACTGCGTGCGGTCCGGACGTCGCTGCTGGCCTACACTCTCAGTCAGACGCTGGGGTTCGCCCTGTTCACCGGCGGCGCCGTGCGTGTGCGCTTCTGGAGCATGTGGGGACTCTCCACGCAGCAGATCGCGCAGGCCGCGGGTTTTGTCAGCGCCACGTTCGTGGTGGGTGTACTGGCCGTGTGCGGTCTTGCACTCACGTTCGAGACGCAGGCCATGCTGGGTGTGTTGGGATTGCCCGTGCTTCTGGCCCGTGCACTCGGTGTGCTGCTGCTCGGACTGGTGATCGGGTATGTGGGATGGGCAGTGTTCCGTGCCACCAGGCCGCTGGTCTGGCGATCGTGGACGATTCCCGTTCCGCCGGTGAGGCTGGCGTTGTCGCAGGTGGTGCTGGCCCTGCTCGACTGGGGGGTGGCAGGACTGGTGTTGTATCAGTTGCTGCCCGCGGGACATGCGTTGCCGCCGTTGGCCTTTCTCGGTGTCTTCGTGCTCGCGCAGTTCGTGGCGGTGGCCAGTCATGTTCCCGGAGGCCTCGGGGTCTTCGAGTCGATCATGCTGGTGGCGCTGCGCGGCATGGCACCACCGGCTGAACTGCTCGCCGTGCTCGTGGCGTATCGCGTCGTGTACTACTTCGTGCCCTTCGCGATCGGCCTGGTGACACTCGCCATCATCGAAGTGCGCCAGCACAGCGCGCGGGTGCCGGAACTGCTCGACACGGTGTCATCGACCGCCGCCAGCGTGATCGGCGGAGCCACCCGTGTGGCGGTGGTATTGCAGCCGCTGCTGCCGACGGTGGTGGGACTCAGCACGTTCGTGGGCGGCGCGCTGCTGCTCTTCTCCGGTGCGACACCCGCGGCCCATGGTCGCGTCCGTGCGCTCACAGCCGTCCTGCCACTCGGTCTGGTGGAACTCAGCCACTTCGCGGCCAGCCTGGCCGGCGTGGGGCTTCTGGTCCTGGGGGCCGCGCTGCGTCGGCGTCTCGACGCGGCGTGGGGCGCCACCGTGGCCGTGCTGACCCTCGGTATAGCCACATCGCTGCTCAAGGGGCTGGACTGGGAGGAAGCCGCGGCACTGGGCGTGGTGCTGCTGGCCGTCGTGGCATCGCGTCGGGCGTTCTATCGCCCCACGACCCTCACCGCGGATTTTCTGACACCGGGATGGATGGTGGCGGTGATCGGTGTGGTGGGGGCGAGTATCTGGCTGGGGTTCTTCGCCTATCGGCGGGTCGACTTCTCCAACGATCTGTGGTGGGAATTCGCCGTGCGCGGCAACGCGCCGCGTTTTCTCAGGGCGAGTGCCGGAGTGATCGTGGCCATGCTCACGGTGGGGCTGTGGCGTCTCTTCCGTCCGGCCATTCATCAGCCGGCGCTTCCCACCGATGACGAACTCGCGCGTGCCTATGCGGTCATCCAGAAGGTGCCCGAAAGCACGGCATCACTCGCGCTGCTGGGTGACAAGGCACTGATCTTCTCCGACGACGCCGATGCGTTCGTGATGTACGGCGTGTCGGGACGCAGCTGGATCTCGATGGGCGATCCGGTGGGACATGGAGCGAAACAACTGGAAGTGGCGTGGCGATTCCGCGAAGAGGCCGATGCCCGCGGCGCCTGGCCGGTGTTCTACCAGGTGACGCCACCGCGATTGCCATTGTACATCGACCTGGGTCTCACGTTGCTCAAGCTGGGTGAAGAGGCCGTGGTGCCGCTCACGCATTTCTCCCTCGACGGCGGTGAGCGCAAGTGGATGCGGCGCGTGCTCAAGGACGCGGAAAAAGGCGGCCTGGAGTTCGTGATGGTGCCGGCCGCGGAGGTTCCACCGTTGTTGCCGGAATTGCGTCGCATCTCCGACGAGTGGCTTGGCGAGAAGACCGGGCGCGAAAAGGGGTTTTCCCTCGGACGTTTCGACGAACGGTATCTGCGGCATTTTCCGACCGCACTCATCCGCGAGCATCACCCCGACGGGACCCGCATCGTGGCTTTCGCCAACGTCTGGACCGGCGTGGCGGGCGGCGAGGTCTCTCCCGATCTCATGCGGCGCACGGCCGATGCTCCCCGGGGGACGATGGACCTGCTGTTCGTGCAGTTGCTGCTGTGGGGACAGGCGCACGGCTATCGGGCGGCCAACCTGGGCATGACGCCACTGGCGGGGCTGGTGGATCCGGCGCTCGCGCGTCCCGAGCTGGCTCCGTTGTGGGCGCGCGCCGGGACCTTTCTCTACGGCCGAGGCGAGTCGCTGTACAATTTCCAGGGACTCCGGGCATTCAAGGAAAAATTCTCACCCGTGTGGGAGCCGCGATATCTGGCGTCGCCGGGAGGGATCGCCCTGCCGCGTGTCCTGGCCAACGTGGCCACGCTCATTGCTGGCGGTGTGAGCGGGATCGTGCGGAAGTAGACGGCGACCCACCATCCGGCAATGCTCAGCACCACTCCCAGCCGCATTCCGCAGTGTCCTGCACACGACCCGGCGAGCCGACCGGGGGTTGCTCCCCGATCGACTCGCCGCTGTCGGGGCCGCGCTGCCCCGTGCCCTGTGAAAACCGTTGGGGGGTTACTTCTTGACCGGCTTCGCGGGCGCGTGCTTGGTGCTGTCGTGGCTCGGCTTGGCCGCTGTCGAGGCCGGGGCACCGGCAGGTGCCGGTGTGGTCGCGGCGGCGGGCGCCGTGGCCGGCTTGGTCGGCGCGGCAGCGTGCTTGGTGGAATCGTGCGCGGCCTTGGCGCCGGCCGCCGGCTTGGCGGGCTGGTCATGCTTCGCGGCCGGCTGCTGGGCGCCGGCAACGGTGGCAAAGGCAAGGGCGACGAGGGAAGCAGTAGCGCGGGCGATGGACATATACTCTCCAGAAGTCTGTGGCGATTCCACGGGGGACACCGGTCAACCGGCCGGGCTCCGCAGAGGACGCGAGAACAAACTGTCGCCGTCAACCTGAACGGCAGTTAACGATTTTCCAGAGATTTCCGGCCCCGCGCCGATTTCAATCCGACCCACTCCGATCCATGCGTATCCTGCTCGCGGAAGACGATACCCGGCTTCACGATCTGCTCGCCCGGGCGCTCCGGGAGCGCGCCTTTGCCGTGGACGTGGTGGTCGACGGGGAAGCCGCGATCATCGAGGCGGCGGTGAACGACTACGACGTCATCATTCTCGATGTGACGATGCCGCGCCGTTCGGGGATCGATGTGTGCGCGGAGCTGCGACGCCGCGGCAAACGCACACCCATTCTGATGCTCACCGCACGGGATGCGCTGGGCGATCGGGTGGCCGGGCTCGACGCGGGCGCCGACGACTATCTCGTCAAACCGTTCGAGCTGGATGAATTGCTCGCGCGTCTGCGGGCCATCATGCGTCGAGGCCCGGTGCTGCAGGACGAGCGCATCGTGGTGGGGGATCTCGTGGTGGACACCCGCGCGCAACAGGCCACGCGGGCCGGTGTGCCGCTCGATCTCACGACACGGGAGTACACACTGCTGGCCTATCTGGCGCGCCACGCGGGACGCGTGGTGGGGCGGGCGGAGCTCACCGAGCATGTCTGGGATGCCAATCACGATCCCGCGTCGAACGCATTGGAAGTGTACATCGGCCGGGTGCGGAAGAAGATCGAGAGTGTGAATGGCGCACCATTGCTGCACACCCGGCGCGGTGCCGGTTATCTGCTGTCCGCCGACGTCGCGGAATGAGCAGCCCATGACCGCGCCGCCGCAGGGGTCGCCCGGGAGGTCGTCCCATGTCTCCGCGAATGTGTCTGCACACGTGTCCTCCCATGGGTCCTCACATGGGTCGCTCACCCGGCGATCGATCCGTACACGTCTGACCTTGTGGTACACGGCGGCGTTGGGGATCCTGCTGGTGATCACCGGCAGTCTCACCTACGCGGTGCTCAAGCGCGTGACGCGCGCCGACAGCGATGCCTATCTCACCGATACGGCCGATGCGGTCGCCTCGTCACTGCAACTCGCGCTGGCCAACGTACCGCCGGCGTGGGCGTCCGATTCGCTCGCGCCACGCTGGGCGGCCGATCGCACTCTCGAGAATCACCGGTTCCGCGATATCGGGGTGGCCATCTTCCAGTCCCGTCCGGGCGGCGTGGACGGTCCACGTCTGCATCTGCTGGCCGTGGATACGACCTCGAGTGCGACGCGGTATTTCGGTGGCGCGGCCGGCTGGCAACGGGCAAGCACCTCGGCGGTGCGGGCGCTGGCGCTGATGGATACCGATGTGGTCACGCTCGAGCCGCATCGGGAACGGGTGGTGTCGATCCCGGTGTCCACGAGACGCGGCCTCTTCGTGGTCTCGGTGAGTCAATCGCTGGCGGCGCGCGATGCGCTGTTCACACGACTGCGCGAAACGATGTGGGTGGGGTTCCCGATCGCGCTGGTGCTGGCCATGGCCGGCGGTCTGGGGTTGGCGGCGGCCAGTCTGCGTCCGGTGGATGCCATGCGGGCGCAGGCGGAGCAGATCACGGCGAGCAATCTGCACCAACGTTTGCCGGTGCCGCCCGCCGACGATGAACTCTCGCGGTTGTCCCGCACATTCAATGCTTTGCTGGATCGTGTCGAGGATGCCTTCGCACAACGTCGGCGCTTCACGGCCGACGCCTCGCACGAATTGCGCACGCCGGTGGCCATCGTGATCGGCGAGAGTGAGCTCGCGCTGAGCAGCGACCGGTCACCCGAGCAGTACCGGGCGGCGTTGCGCATCATTCATGGCGAGGCACGCCGGTTGGCGTCCATCGTCGGCGATCTGTTCCTGCTGGCACGACGCGACGCGGCCGAACAGACCATCGCTCCCCAGCCGCTGTTTCTCGAGGAGCTGGTGGGAGACTGCGTGGATGCGATCGGCAGTATCGCACGCGAGAAGCAGATCACGCTCGAATTCCTGCCGGTGAGTGAGGTGCCCACGGTCGGCGACGATGCCATGTTGCGCCGCGTGGTCATGAACCTGCTGGACAACGCGATCAAATACACGCCGACCGGCGGCCGGGTACGCGCGGAGGCCGAGCCGCGACCGGGTGGTGGTGCCATGGTGCGGGTGACCGACACCGGCAAAGGCATCGCGCCGGAACATCAGGCGCGGATCTTCGAGCGTTTCTATCGTGTGCAGCACACGACCGATCGCTCGGGGCTTCCCGATGCGTCTGGTGCGGGACTCGGTCTGCCCATCGCCGCCTGGATCGCGCAGGCCCACGGTGGCGCGTTGCGGCTCGTGCGCAGCGATGCCACGGGCAGTGTGTTCGAGTTCACGCTGCCGGGACGGGAGCTGCAACAGCGGACTGCCTGACGCCGCATTCGTGGTCCCTCATACGCCTGTCATGCAAAAGCCCGCCGGACCGGAGTCCAGCGGGCTTCGCGGAGGGCGACGTGCCCTCGATCGAGCGTGGATGATGCTTCGATCAGCGACCGCAGGTGGGCATGGTCGGATCGGGGCCCGCAATCGCCGGTTTGTCGGGGCGGTTGGCGATGGCGGTCATGACTTCATGGATGAAACGACCCAGTCGTGCGGAGTGGTCGTAGTCGATGTACTGCGGTTCGTCGGTGTGCTGGTGGTAGTCGATCGCGTAGCCGAGTGACATGTACACCGTGGGAATGTCCTTCCGCACGTAGTTCACCTGGTCGCTGCGGCAGAAGCGATTCAGCGGGTTGGCGGGCACGTCCCAGCTCTTGTCGATCGCCATCGGTTCCTTGCTGTTGGCATTGACCGAGTCAATCATGTCCCCGAACTCGCGCGAGAGCCGGCGCGCGCCGAGCATCTGCACGGAGTTGGGGCCGCCGTACTTCACCTGCCAGTTCCGTCCCTTGCCCACCATGTCCATGTTGTGGGCCGCCACGACCTTATCGAGCGGGATGGTGGGATGATCGGTGAACCACCGTGAGCCCAACAGCCCACCTTCCTCGCCCTGATGCGAGACGAAGATGATGGAGCGCTTCGGCTTCTCCTTCGCGAACTTCTCGGCGATCTCGAGCAGCACGACGGTGCCGGACCCATCGTCGTCGGCGCCGTTCATGATGGAGTCGCGACGCGGCGCGCGGATGCTGCGTGCGTGCGCGATGAGCGAATCGATCTTCTTCTGTTGCGCGGGCGTGGGCGTGCACACGGGATCGTTCGCGCCCTGTCGACGCACCACCATGTTGTACGCGCGCACGGAGTCGTGATCGACCACCACCGGGTTCACCCCCACGTGGTCGTTGTGCGCGCCCAGGAGCACGTATTCGGAGGCCAGCGTCGGATCGGAGCCCGGCAGGACCGCCACAACATTGCGCGCCGGCGTGGGCGAAATGCGCCAGCGATGCTGCCACGACGCGCTCACCGGCTGTCCGGTGGTGCCCACGGCGACCTGTTCGATGGGCTTGCCGAAGAGCTGTTCCGCGACCGCCCGGGAGATGGAGGCGCCGGCCGGCGCGGACGCATTGAGCGGTGACGCCGGACGCATGCCCATCGGCTGGGCGAAGGCCGCGTTGATGGCCGTCGGTTGCATGTCGTCGAGACCGACCACGAGCACGGCGGCGGCGCCGACGGCTTCGGCCCGGGCGTCACGCACGGCCGTAGCAAAAGGCGGACGGCGTGTAGCGGCCGCCGCAGCGGTCGGGTTGGCGCGCTGACGGGCTTCCTCGGCGATGGCGGCGTTGGCCCCGAACTTGTCCGGCACATCGGCGCAGCTGACGAAGCTGGCGGGCGCCCCGCTGCTGGCCGCCACGGCGCGCATGGCGGGTGAGGCCGTGAAGACCAGTACCTTGCCCCGCATGGCCGCCGCATCGAGCATCACGGAGGTGTCACCCCATTGACCGGCGAACACCGCAGGCACGTTCTGAATGGACACCGACGATCCCACTCCATTGGCCGCGGTGGGCACGGTGGGGATCCACTGCGTCCGCCTGGCGAGCGCACGTCCGCCGACAGTCAGCGTGGCGCTGGTGCTGTCGATCCCGATGGGGCCGAATGGCAGCGTCTGGAAGAAGCCGCCGCTGTCGCCGGCCGGCTTGAGACCCATGCGCCGGAATTCCCGCGCGATGTATTCGGTGCCCTTGTAGTTCCCCAGCTCACCGATGCGTCGACCCGCCATGGAGTCGTCCGCGAATTGATAGAGGCGGGTGCGCAGGTCGTTGGCCGTGATGGCCGATTCGGTGGGGCGGGGCGCCCACTTGAGCGGACCTTCGTCCGACCAGACGGGGCGAACGGACGGGGAACCGGCGCCCTTGGAGGGCACCGCCTTGGCTGGAGCCGGCCGATTCTGCGCATGCAGGGTCTGCATGGGCGCGGCACCAGCGGCGGTCAGCAGCACCGCCGCCAGAAGAACTCGGGACACAGGGATCACCGGATGGAAATGACGTGAGGCCGCGGACGTGCGTCGTCCGCCATCCCTGAAATTACGCGAGGCAACGGCCCGCTGCTGGTGTCACGGCCCGGGCCGCGCCGTGATGGGCGGCCTCGTTTGTCGTCCCGCGGGACGACCGACGGTATAGCTTGCGGCATGCTTCACCTGTGGTCGTCCGCCAGTTATGCCATCGCGCTCCCGGAGGGGCATCGCTTCCCCATGGCGAAGTACCAGTTGCTGCGCGAAGCCGTGCTGGGCGCGGGGCTGGTGCCACCCGAGCGTCTGCACGATCCCGGTCGGGCGGCCGACGTCGATCTGCTGCGGGTGCATACGCCGGAGTACGTGACGAGCATCCGTGACGGCACACTCTCGCCCGCGGCCCAGCGCCGTATCGGGCTGCCGTGGAGTCCGTCCTTCGTGGAACGGGCCTTTCGTGTGGTGCAGGGCACCAT
The DNA here is from genome assembly GCF_037190085.1 of Gemmatimonas aurantiaca. Taxonomy (NCBI): domain Bacteria; kingdom Pseudomonadati; phylum Gemmatimonadota; class Gemmatimonadia; order Gemmatimonadales; family Gemmatimonadaceae; genus Gemmatimonas; species Gemmatimonas aurantiaca. Next base: position 31,608 of record NZ_JBBCJO010000003.1, on the reverse strand, counting down.
CGAGGCCAGTGAGGCGGCGCTGGTGCATGGACTCACGATGAATCTCGCGGGCGGCACCCATCACGCCTTCCCGGGTCATGGCGAAGGGTTCTGCACATTCAACGACGTGGCCGTGGCGGTGCGGCGTCTCCAGGCGCGTGGGCTGGTGGAGCGTGTGGCGATCGTGGATCTCGATGTGCATCAGGGCAACGGCACGCATGCCTGCTTCGCGGACGATGCACGCGTGTACACGTTCAGCATGCACGGCGCGAAGAATTTTCCGTTTCACAAAGTGCCGGGGCGTCTCGACGTGGAACTCGACGACGGAACGGACGATGCGACCTATCTCGTCCTGCTCGAGCGGTATCTGCCGATCGTGTTGCGTGAGGCCCGACCGGATCTGGTGGTGTATCTCGCCGGTGCCGATCCGCACGAGGGCGACCGCCTGGGTCGTCTCGCCCTCACCTTCGAAGGGCTGGTGGCCCGCGACCGCCTGGTGATCGCGAGTTGCCGGGAGGTGGGGCTGCCGGTGTGTGTCACCATGTCCGGTGGGTATGGACGGCAGATCGCAGACACGGTCACCGCGCACACCAATACGGTCCGGGTGTTGTGCGCCTACGACGGGGCGTTCGCGCATGCGTGAATAGTGCGCGCGATATGGTGCGCGATATGGTGCGCCTGAAAAATCGCGTGTCCGAGCGTGAAATCGCCCCGCCGGAGAGGTATCTTTCACGGATTCCCCCGTCCACTGGAGCATCCCTGCATGACCCGTTCATTGCCCGCCGTGTTTCTGCTGGGGCTGCTGAGTGTCGCCCCATTTGCCACCGCCCCTGCCCAGGCGGCCGCCAACGGTCCGCTGCTGACCGGGGTGCAGAAGTCGACGGTGCACGACTATCGCGCGGTGAAGGTGGCGGACGGATTCGTGAACCCGTGGGCGATCGCGTTTCTGCCGTCGGGTGACATGCTGGTGACGGAACGACCGGGGCGTCTGCGCATCGTGCGACGCGGGGCCCTGCTTCCCAAGCCGGTGGCGGGTGTGCCGGAGGTGGTGGCCGCGGGACAGGGTGGCCTGCTCGACGTGGTGCTGCATCCGAATTTCGCGCAGAACCATTTTGTCTACCTCACCTACAGCAAGGCGGTGCCGGGCGGCTCCACCACGGCGCTGTATCGGGCGCGTTTCGAGAACGATGCGCTGGTGGACGGCAAGGACATCTTCGTGGCGGAAACCCGCGGTCGTCCCGGTCATTTCGGGTCGCGTGTGGCGTTCGACAAGAACGGGCATCTGTTCATGAGCGTGGGTGAGCGCCAGGCGCCGCCTGAAGGCGATCTCACCAAGCATCCCGCGCAGGATCTGAGCAATCATCACGGCAAGATTCTTCGCCTGATGGACGATGGCCGTGTGCCGCCGGACAATCCGTTCGTCAATCAGGCGGGCGCGAAGCCGGAGATCTGGAGCTACGGACATCGCAATCCGCAGGGACTGATCGTGCATCCGACCACGGGTGACGTGTGGGAGACGGAGCACGGTCCGCAGGGCGGCGACGAACTCAATCTCATTCTGCCCGGCAAGAACTACGGCTGGCCGGTGGTGGGATTCGGCGTGAACTACGGCGCCGGCAAGGCCATTCACGCGGGAACGATGGCACCGGGCATGGAGAACGCGAAGAACGTCTGGGTGCCATCCATCGCGACCTCGGGGTTGCTGCTCTACACGGGCACACGGTTCCCGGAATGGCGGAACAGCCTGTTCGTGGGTGGACTGGCCGGCCAGAAGCTGGTGCGGGTGACGCTCGACGGGCAGCGTGCGGAGGTGGCGGACAATCTCATGAAGAACCAGGGGCGCATCCGCGACGTGCGGCAGGGACCGGATGGGCTGATCTATCTGGCCATCGACGATCAGGGTGGACAGCCTACGCCGATCGTGAGGCTCGAGCCGGTGGTGCGGAAGTAGCGGCTGACCGCGACGGACAACGAACGAGAGCGGGCTCCCTGTGTGGGAGCCCGTTTGCATTTCGAGAGGCTTTGGGGATCGTTCGGTTTGACGAACGATGGATTTGTCGGCAGCGTGCGGCATGACCTCACGCACCCCGGAATCACATGATGCGGCAACCGATGCGGCAACCGATGCGCCGGTTGAGGCGCCTGTTGATGCCGCGCTCGATGATCTCGTCGATGCCGTGCAGCAGGCCTACCCTTCACTCTGGTTCGCCTGTCATGTGGAGCATCGCACGCGTGGTGAGCCCCATCCGACCGGCCTCACCGATCGTGAAGCCACCATCCTGGCGCATATCGCGTCCGATGGCACCGCGCCCGCACCGCTGGCCGCGCACCTTGGCATGGCCAAGTCGTCGCTCAGTGCCCATATCGCGCGACTCGAACAGCTCGGCTACCTGCGGAGCGATGCGACCGACGTCGATGCACGCCGTCGTCTCCTCGTGCTGACACCCGAAGGGCGGGCGGCGCGGCGCAGTGCGTCGCCTCTGCACGCGGATCGTATTGCCGGGGTGCTGGCCCAACTCGATGAGGCGGATCGTGCACAGGCCGTGCAGGGGCTCGCGCTGCTGGCGCGTGCCGCGCAGCAGTTCATGACTCAGGCCCGGATGTCTGCCGCCGGGGAGGCGCGATGAAGACGTTGTGGTTGGTGAGCGGAGCGGTGGCCGGGAGCATCGTGTTGCTCGGGGTGTCGACCTGGATGGTCGGTACGCGCTTGCCGGAAGCCCACACGGCGACCGTATCGGCCGAACTGACGGCTGCGCCCGACGTCGTCGCCTCGCGTATCCGTGACATCGCGCGTCACGCCGAATGGCGCCCTGACGTCACCCGTATCGAGTTGGTGCCTGACGTGGAGGGCGTAGCGCACGACGCAGCACAAGTCGACGCGCGGGGGGGCGTACGCTACGTGGAACACGGCAGCAACGGCCGTATCCCGTTTGTTTTCCGGGAGGAGGTTCCGGGGCGCGTCTTCACCAGTACGATCGACACCGATACGTTGCCGTTCGGCGGAGTCTGGACGATCACCCTGGAACCGCTCGACGATGTCCGCACGCGCGTGACCATTCGTGAGGATGGTGTGGTGCGATCACCGCTCTTCCGCACCATCAGTCGCTACGTGATGGGGCACACGCACAGCATCGAGGCGTACCTGCGGGCGCTCACTGCCAGCTTCTCCGCCTGACCCGCGGACCGTGCCGGCGGGGAGCGCCCGGGCCGTACGCTCGGGGGCTCAGAGTGGCGGCGGCTCCATGCCCATCGCCGCCCAATCCTCGCGGGCCGGTCCGTAGATGCCGGGCACGCGCAGCCCCGCCTGGCGCATGAGCACCGTCATCTGTCCACGATGGTGAGCCTGGTGCGTGATCACCACGTTGAGGGTCTGCGCTTTGGTCCACGTCATGCCGTACATGTCGTTTTCCGTGGTCAGCGAGGCATCGCTCCACTTGCTGGCGATCTCGGCGAGCAGCGATGCCGAGGCGGCTTTGTAGGCGCTGGCGATGGCGGCGGCCGACGTGGGGGTGGGGTCATGTTCGCCCGGTCCGCTCACGGCCAGTCCGGTCTTGTTCGTCATCTCGGGGACCGTCTGCGTGATGTGCCACGCCAACTGACCCAGCGTGCGGCCGCCGGCATCGTCGATGCGCTGCGCGAGAGACGCGTCGGTGAGGGCCTCGAGGATATGCTGCGTCTGCTCCGATTCAAACGCCCACTGCGTACGGAATTCGTCAAGCGTGTGATACATGAAGAGAGGGTGTGCAGGTTGAAGAATGAACGGACGGGAACTCCGGAAACCTCACGCGTGTGAGGCCCAGATGGTTTCACCGGGTGCGTAGGGGATACACGGCTGATACGCACCCGGTGTTTCCTTGTAGCGCATGGCCTGTGTGTATCCGATCTCCGAGGTGAAGAAGCCGAGCATGGTCAGCTCCTTCATCATGCGGAAATAGTGAGTGGGATCTTCCGCTTTCTTGCCGCGCATGTAGTCGTGCTGTTCCCGGTCGAGTTGCACGAGCACGGCATTGCGCTGCGTGGGAGTGGCTTCCATGAACGAGGTCTTGTGCAGCGTCTGGCAGGCCTCGTTCACGGTGGACATGCCGGCGCGGAAGATGGCCTGATCCGCCGGTGTATAACAATCGGTGACCATCACGGCCATGAAGGTGCCGGTGCCCGCGGCTTTGGCGCCGGGTGATTTGCCGGTGGTGGGCAGAATGGTGTCGGCGATCTCGTCGAGGAATGCCTGATCCTTCACGGTGAACGTGCCGATGGTACGGCCGGTGCCTCCCGTGGCGGTGCCATTGGCGGGCGCATCGCCCACGCAGGCATCGAGCAACGTGGTGCCACCGACGAATGCCGCGCCGCCCAGCAGCAGGCCCACGCGGCGGATCACCTCTCGGCGATCGATGCCTGCTGGCGGGGCCGGTTCGGCAGGTGACCGAGATGGGAGTCGGTCGGAGTCGTTGGTCATGATCGTCTCCTACAGATTGCGACGATTGAGTTCGTTCACGGCGAAGTCCGCAGCGCGTGCGGTGAGGGCCATGTACGTGAGCGACGGATTCACCGCGGAGGCGGAGGTCATGCACGAGCCATCCGTGACGAACACATTGAGCGCATCCCAGACCTGATTGTTGGCGTTGAGCACCGAGGTCTTCGGATCGCGTCCCATGCGGGCCGTGCCCATCTCGTGGATGCCCATGCCCGGGAAGTAGCCGTTGTCGAACGTGCGCACGTTTTTCGCGCCGCTGCTCTCGAACATCTCGGCCAGTTCGGTGGTCATGTCCTTCCGCATGAGCCGCTCGTTCTCGCCGATCTCACAATCGATCCTGAGCACGGGCAGTCCCCACTTGTCGCGCTTCGTTTCGTCGATCGTGATCATGTTGCGATGATCGGGGAGCATTTCCCCGAACGCCGTTGCGCCGATCGTCCAGCCACCGGGTTGTGCCATGGCGTCCTTGAACTCCCCGCCGATGCCGAGTTCCGCCACCGCCCGTTCCCATCCCTGCCGACTGGCGCTGCCCTGATACCCGAAGCCGCGCAGATACGGACGTTTGTCGCCGAAGAGATTCTGGAACCGCGGGATGTAGAATCCCGTCGGTCGACGGCCGTAGTAGTATTTGTCGTCGAACCCTTCCAGGGTGCCGCTGGCACCGAGCCGGAAGTGATGGTCCATGAGGTTGTGGCCAAGCTCACCGCTGGCGCTGCCCAGTCCACCGGGCCAGATGTCGCGCGCGGAGCGCATGAGCAGCCAGGTGCTGTTGAGTGTGGACGCGCACAGGAAGAAGATCTTGGCGCGATACTCGGTGGCTTCGTTGGTGAGCGCATCGACCACCCGCACACCGGCGACCCGTTTGGTGTCCTTGTCGTACACGAGTTCGTGCACGATGGCGTTGGTCTTGAGCGTGAGATTGCCGGTTTTGACCGCGGCCGGCAGCGTGGACGATTGGGTGCTGAAATAGGCGCCGAAAATGCAGCCCAGCCAGCAGGCATTGCGCGTCTGGCACTGGCCGCGTCCCGGCAGGGGCTGCGTGAGATTGGCGCTGCGTCCGATGATCAGATGGCGCTTGCCACCGTAGTTCTTTCGGATCTGCGTCGCGACATGTTCCTCGCCGCAGTTGAGCGGAAAACCGGGCAGGAATTCGCTGTCGGGAAGATGCGGCAATCCTTCGCGTGTGCCCTGGATGCCGGCATGCTTCTCGACGTACGAATACCAGGCCGCGATGTCCTTGTAGCGGATGGGCCAGTCCACGGCGATGCCTTCGCGCGCGTTGGCCTCGAAGTCGAAATCGCTCCAGCGGTACGACTGCCGACCCCACATGAGCGAACGACCGCCCACATGATAGCCGCGATACCAGTCGAAGCGTTTGGCCTCGGTGTACGGAGACTCCTTCTCGTTGACCCAGAAGCCGAGATTCTTTTCGTTGAGCGGATAGTCGCGACTGAGGACGGGATAGTCCTCGATCATCTGCTGGGTGCGCCCACCGCGGTGCGGATACTCCCACGGACCCTTGGTGGCATTGGGGTAGTCCTTGATGTGCTCGATGTTGCGTCCGCGTTCGAGCAGGAGGACTTTGAGCCCCTTTTCGGTGAGCTCCTTGGCGGCCCAGCCGCCGGAGATCCCGGAGCCGACGACGATGGCGTCGTACTCGGTGGTCTGTCGTGCCTGCACAATACCTCCTTGCGCGGAGAGGGTGGGGCATGCGTTCCGCGCAGTGCGTGAGGATCGGCTCGCAGGAAGAGGCGAGCCGAGGCTTCTTCTCTAGTATGCGTCCGGATCCCGGAGTGTGCACGGGAGGCGAGGCATGTCCGGAAACTTGACGCGGCCGGTTCCACGTTCAGGTTCGGTGACATGCGAATCTCCCAGCGTTTCACTCAGCATTCCGCGCGGCAGCGTCTGACTTGTGCCGTGCTCATCGCGACCATGGCCCTCGGGACCGGTTGCACCGTGTCGGAAGACACGGCTGCGGCCAATGCGGCGGCGAATGCCGCTGGTACCGTGTCGGGCGCCGATCCGGAGTTCATCCAGCCGGGCGGGCCGCCGGCGAACCCGTTCTCGCCGGCGGTGCGGGTGGGCAACCTCATCTTCGTTTCCGGCACGCTGGGGACGCTCCCCGACGGCAAGCTCGCGCCAGGCGGCATTCAGGCGGAGACGAAACAGTTGCTGGAGAACATCAAGGGCACGCTGGGCGCGGCCGGTGTGGGCATGGACCGTGTCGTGAAGTGCACGGTGTTTCTGGCGGATCTCGCGGAGTGGCCGGCCATGAACGAGGTGTACCGGCAGTACTTCACCAACGGGAAGTTTCCGGCGCGAGCGGCCGTGCAGGCGACGCTGCTGTTCGGGGCCAGAGTGGAGATGGAGTGCGTGGCGGCGCGGTAACGGCGGGTCAGAAGGTCAGAGGGTCAGACTTTCAGACGGGGTCAGAGGTCAGAGATCAGCCGGTCAGAACTGAGACGGCGATCGAATGATGAGAGATCAGACAACCACGAGGTCAGAGGTCTGAGCACTGACGGTCGAGGGGGTCGTGCGCGCCGCAGGCTACTAGCCAGGTGCCTGCAGGGCTCCTCGGGGAGCGAAGCGCCCCGCAAAACACCGAGCTTTCGCGTCAGCACCAACCTGCGGACGAAGTGCTCTGACCTCTCATCTCGTTGGTCATCTGATTTCTCATTGTTCTATCTCCGTCTCAGTTCTGGCCTACTGATCTCTGACTTCTGACCCCGTCTGAAAGTCTGACCATCGGTCCGCCCTATTCCTCCGAAGTCAGTCCGTCGAGGTTGTATCCCATCGCCTTGAGCTTGCCCGCCATCTCCTTCTTTTCGACGGACCTCACGAAGGCCTCTTCGGCTTCGATCGTCTTGTTGCGCACGAGACTGAGCAACGCGTCGTTCAGTGTTTCCATGCCGAGCCGACGATTCGTCTGGATGATGTTCGGGATCTGCACCGTCTTGCCTTCGCGGATGAGCGCGCTGACGGCCTTGTTGACCAGCAGGATCTCGCGCGCGGCCACGCGTCCGCCGCCGATCTTGCGGCACAGCGTCTGGGACACCACGCCCTTCAGTGATTCGGAGAGCATGACGCGGATCTGATCCTGGCGATCGGCCGGGAACTGATCGACGATGCGATTGATCGTGGAGGCCGCCGTGCTGGTGTGCAGGGTGCCGAAGACCAGGTGACCGGTTTCCGCCGTTTCGAGCGCGATGGCGATGGTCTCGAGATCGCGGAGCTCGCCCACCAGCACGATGTCGGGATCCTCACGCAGGGCCGCGCGCAACGCGCTCTTGAACGACTGCGTGTGCACGCCCACCTGACGTTGCGTGATCAGACACTTCTTGCTCTGGTGCACGAACTCGATGGGGTCTTCGATCGTGATGATGTGATCGGACCGTGTACGATTGATGAGATCGACGAGCGCGCAGAGCGTGGTGGACTTGCCGGAGCCGGTGGGACCGGTGACGAGCACCAATCCCTTCGTGAGGTGACAGAGCTGCTGCACCTCGGGGGAGATGCCCATCTGCTCCACCGTCACGGTCCCCGTGGCAATGGTGCGGATCACGGCGGCCACCCCTTTGCGGTCGCGCAACACGTTGACGCGGAAACGGGAGACGTCGGCGATCTCGTGGGCGAAGTCGGTGTCCCAGTTGCCGTCGAATTCCGCTTTGTTCTTGTCGGGCATGATGGCCCACAGCATGCCCGACACGGTGGGGTCGTCGAGCACACTCTCTCCCTCGATGCGCACGAGATCGCCGCCCAGTCGCAGGATGGGCGGCTCTCCCACACGCAGATGCAGATCGGCCGCGCCGCGACGGACCTGTTCACGGAGCAGGCGGTCGATCGCTTCGCGCGCCGTCGTCTCGTTTTCGAAGGACCCGAACGGTTTGTCGGACGCGCGACGACGGAGATGGCGCGTTCCTTCGGGAACGTTGGGATCCGAGGGGCCGGGCTTGTCCACCCACTGTCTGATGCGGATGCGCAGAGGCGCGTCCGCCTCCTGTTGCACCAGCCACTGCTTGTCGTTCCAGCGATACAGGAAACGAATGCCGGTTCCTGCGGCCACGGCGGGTTTGTCATCGGGGCCCGCCATCTCGTGCACGAGCGCGAGTGCCTGCGCGCGCGTGAGGACCTGCGCACTGACCGGCTGCAATCCGCTGGGCGTGACGCAGTGAATGGAGGTATCCGCTTCGAGCACGATCTGCGAAGCCGCACCGGCTTCGATGCGGGACAGGACACGGTCGAGTTGAGGCACGCTATCACACTGATGGCAAGAGTTTCCGAGCATGGCCCCGGGCGCGCGTTTTGTGACTGGCACGACGCAACGGGCCGAGGAGAGGACGAACGACCCCCCGCCGGGGGCACGAGTCGGGATAGCACGGGCGGGAGAGGCGGGTGGCAGGGGAATGGCGTCCATGCATTCACGCCGTTCCCGGCGCGATTCGTTGCCGAACCGAAGACGCGCCGGGACGAAGTCGTGAGACGGTCGTGTCGTGCTGGCCCGAGACTGGGAGGCGTCCCGCATGGTCGTCACCACCCGTCAGTGAAACGAGCCGAGAAGAAATGCCCGCGACGATCCTGTCCCACCAGGCGCTGGTCCTGCCGCTCAAGATGCGCTGGCCGCATCGCTTTTCCGGTCTGGCATTGTGCATCGGCAGCATGGCTCCCGATCTCGAATTCATCGGGCGCATGTCACACGACTGGCTCTTCAGTCACACACTGACGGCACAGGTGTGGTTCACCGTGCCGGTGACCCTGCTGCTCGTGTGGTTGCTCACCGCCGTGCTGCTTCCGGCACTGGTGCCCTATCTTCGCGACCATCCCGACTGGCGACTGCACGATCTGCTGGCATTGCGCGCGCCGGTGACCTGGCAGGACTGGGGATCGGTGGCATTCTCCGGATGGCTCGGCGGGGTGAGCCATGTCGTGCTCGATGGCATCACGCATGGCAATCACAGCGGCTGGCTGGTGCCATGGTTTCCCGTGTTGCGTACGTCGGTGCCGCATTTCGGCGGACCGGTGCCGTTGCACGATGCTCTCCAATGCTGGCTGACGATCGGATTCGCGGTGTTGTCGCTGCGCTGGTGGCGGCGCATCGCGCGTGAACGGTTGTTGTGGTCGTGGCGCGGCACCTCGGCGTGGACACCTCCGCGTCAATGTCGAACGGTCGCCTATCGACTGCTGGCGATGGTGGCCATCGCCGCGGGAACCGGGGTCGTCATCGGTGGTGTCTTCGTCGCGCGGGAGAGTGGCAAGGCAGCGGCCGCCGCGATGGCGTTCGGGGCACTCGATGTGGTGTTCGTGGCGCTGATCGTTGCGGCCACCATCCTCCGACGGCGCCGGAATACGGATCACCACGCATCAGATGCCACCCATCATGTCATGGTTTCCGCCGGCATGACCGCCGGTTGACGAGCGATGGCTGAGCCGGTGTGGCCGGAGTGGCGTGGCTCCGCGCTGGACGATATATGTCGGCCATGCCTACCACCGCCGCTCGCCTCTCCGTCTTCACGGAATCGGTCATCCGTGGGACCACGCGCCTCGCCAATCAGTACGGCGCCATCAATCTGTCGCAGGGGTTTCCCGACTTCGATCCGCCGGAAGTGCTGCTGTCCGGACTCGAGCGTGCGGCCCGCGGCCCGAACCATCAGTATGCCGTGACATGGGGGGCGCCGGCCTTCCGTCAGGCGCTCGGGCGCAAGATCTCGCGCTTCACCGGACTCGAGGTGGATCCGGATCAGCATCTCGTGGTCACCTGCGGCAGCACCGAAGCGATGATGGTGGCGATGATGACGGCCTGCAATCCGGGGGACAAGGTCATCGTCTTCTCGCCGTTCTACGAGAACTATGCGGCGGATGCGATTCTGTCGGGCGCCGAGCCCATTTATGTGCCACTGCATCCACCGGGCTTCGGGTTCGACGAGGACGATCTCGCGAAGGCCTTCGCACAGAAGCCCAAGGCGATCGTGGTGTGCAATCCGTCGAATCCGAGCGGGAAGGTGTTCACCCGCGACGAACTGCTCACCATTCTGAAGTACGCCGAGCAGTACGATGCCTGGGTGATCACGGACGAGCCGTACGAGCATATCGTGTATGCCCCGCACGAGCACGTGTATTTCAACACGCTGCCGGGTGCGTTCGAGCGTACGATCACCTGCAATTCGTTGTCGAAGACGTATTCGATCACCGGCTGGCGTCTGGGGTATGTGCACGCACCGGCGTCGGTGATCGCGCAGGCGCGCAAGGTGCACGATTTCCTGACCGTGGGGGCCGCGGCGCCGCTGCAGGATGCCGCGGTGGGCGCGCTCGACCTCCCCGACTCGTACTACCACGAGCTCACGGCGCTGTACACGAAGAAGCGCGACGTTTTCCTGGAGATCCTGCGGGGCACCGGGTTGCCGTTCACCGAACCGCAGGGCGCGTACTACGTCATGGTGGACATCAGTGCCTTGGGATTTGCCGACGACACGGCCGCCTCGGAGTGGTTGATCAAGGAGATCGGCGTGGCGGGTGTACCGGGATCCAGCTTCTTCCGTGAACCCGTGCGCCATCTCATTCGTTTCCACTTCGCCAAGCGTGAGGAAACGCTGCGGGCGTTCGGGGAACGGTTGGAGAAGTTGGAGACGCGGATACAGGCGGGGCGGTAGGCAGGAAGAGCGGTGGGTTCCGGGTTTACGGTCTGGAGATGAACTGCCGGGTAACGGGTCTCGTGACCCGGGACTCGCATCCCACAACCCGGTTGTTCCACTCCACACCGTGAACCCACGACCCCAAACCGATCCGCGGTTCACCCCGAACCCGGCTCCCCAATACCCGAAACCCGCCGATAGTATCGCCTGACAGGGTCCGGCAGCGGCGCCGCGAGTGCGGCTTCCCAATACGTTCGCGCTTCATCGGAGCAGCCGGCGCGTGTCAGCAGTGTGGCCACCGTGGCCTGCCATTCGGGCCAGCGTCGCACGGTCTCCGGCAAGACATGAGCCTCGGCCAGTGCCGTGGTCACCTCCCCGGATTCGGCGATGGCCATGAGACGGGCGAGTTGCGCCACGGGTGACGGCGCGATGCGCAGCAGGCGATCGTAGGCGTCCACGATCATGCGCCACGGCGTATCGGCGAACGTGGGCGCCGTGGCGTGGGCCATCGCGATCTCGGCTTCCACGTGGTAGCGGCTGAGATGATCGCCCGCCGCGGAGCGGGCAAATGCACGGACACCACGCGCGATCGAGGCACGGTCCCACCGTGAACGATCCTGTTCGGCCAGGGGTACGGGCGTGCCGTCCGCGGACCGCGTGGACAGACGTGCGGCATTGAGCAGCATGAGGGCCAGCAGCGCCTGACCGGCGGGGGTGTTCGTCACCGGCCAGCGCAACAGCTGATACACGAGATGAATGGCCTCGCCACACAACTCGGGACGCACCAACAGCTCACCGTCGGTGGCGAGATGCCCCTCGGCAAAAATCGCGTAACACACAGCGTGCACATCGTCGAGCCGGTTCGGCAGTTCCGCGGGCGAGGGCACGACAAACGACGTGCGGACGCCGCGCAGCGTGCGCTTGGCGCGCACGAGACGCTGGGCGACGGCGGTGGAATCGGCACGGAGCAGACGCGCGATTTCGGCGACGCTGAACTGCGCCACGCACTTCAGCGTGAGCGCCACACGGGACTCGGCCGACAGCGCGGGATGACAGCACAGAAAGAGCAGCCGGAGCTGATCGTCGGCCAGTGGGGCGATCTCGAGCTGGTCGTCCGTATCGACATCCGGCGGACTCACGGCGGAGGCCAGTGCCGCGGCGACAGTGTCGGGCGATGGTTCGAGACGATGTTCCGCGCGCAGACGATCGAGATACCGGCGACGGGCCACCTGGACCAGCCACGCCATGGCGTCCCGCGGAGCGCCGGCCACCGGCCAGCTCCGGGCCGCCGCCACGAAGGCATCCTGCGCCGCATCTTCGATACGATCGAGCTGTCCGGTACCATACTGCCGGACCAGGATGGCGGTGAGACGGGCGGCGGCATCGCGGAATCCCCGTGGACCGGCCAGCAGGCGGGCTGTTTCTCCGGCATCCGCCGAGGTCGAATCGGCTGTCGATGTCGATTCCGGATGTGATCCGGAGTCCTCTGGATACCGCGGCATGATCACCGGGGAATCCACCCCGTCATCCGATCCCATGCCGTGTCCCTCCTTCATGCGGAGTCTCTCATGTCGTTGTTCATGCTGCTGCTGGCCGATGATCCCACGGAATTCGCCGATCTCTCACCGGCGGAGCTGCAGGCCGTCATCGCCCGGTACAGTGCCTGGTCAGAGGATATGGCCGCGCAGGGACGTCTGCGTGGCGGTCACAAGCTGTGCGACGAAGGCGGGAAGATCCTGCGCCGCGAAGGAGACGCCCTCGTCGTGCGGGACGGTCCGTACGCGGAAGTGCGGGAGATCGTATCGGGGTATTTCCTGATCGAGGCGGCCGACTACGCCGACGCGGAGGCGATTGCACGCACCTGTCCTCATGCGGCATCGCGTGGCTCGATCACGATCCGCGAAATCGAGTCCATGGAAAACCCGTGATCTGCGGTGCTCCGCGCACCGCACTCGCGACCCATCCGCGATTCATCCGCGATTCATGATGGTCCGCGTTGCAGGCGCAGGATGAACTCCGATCCTCCGCCTTCCCGCGGCTGATACAGCACATCTCCCCCCTGCGCCCGCGCAAACGTGCGGGCGATGGAGAGCCCCATCCCCATGTGGGTATTCACCGGGGATGCTCCATCGCTGCGCACGGGCCGGCGCAGGGGGGCAAAGATGCGATCCACCTGATCCGGCGGCAGGCCGGGCCCACGATCGGCCACCACGAGATCCACGGTCGTGGCGCCTTCGCGCACGAGCAGATCGATGGGCTGATCGGGCGGGGCGTAGCGCGTCGCATTCTGCAGGAGGTTGCCGAGCACCTGATTGACGAGTGTGGCATCGCAGGAGACCGTCACGCGCTGGGACGACGCCGGCAGGCGCACGATGCGTGTCACGAGCAGACCCGCAGAGGAACGCAGTGCAGTCTGCAATACGAGATCGGCGTCGTGCGATTCGAGCTGCAGTGCCGGAGCCTCCCCCGCTTTGGCGAAGCGCTGCAAGGTGACGAGAAACTCCCCCAGGCGACGCGCCTCGCCGCTCACGCGCTCGAGCGCGTCGGCGCTCGCGAACCCCGAGGCGGGATCGGAGAGCAGGGCCAGCGTCGCCACCGGAGAGCGCAGATCGTGTGCCACGGAATTGAGCAGGGCGTTCTTGAGACGATCGGCCTCGACGAGCACGCGCGCCGCGGAGGCTTCGCGTTCGAGTTGCAGACGCTCCAGACTCAGGCGCTCCACTTCGATGGTGCGTTCGCGCGCCAGACGCGCCGCACGCTGCAGGTTCACGAACAGTTGTGACACGAGCAGTCCGGCCGTCGCAAAACCCACGAGGATCAGCCAGTCGAGCTCCCGGGTGCTGCCGAACTGGTACAGTGGCGGGACAAAAAGCCAGTCGATGGTGACGTAACAGAGAAGCACCATCACGATGGACAGTGCGCGTCCGCCTTCGCGGCTGGCGCCGATGATCAGCAGCAGGTAGATGAGGATGCCATGCGCCACCCGGACCTCGGGCTGGCCGGCCACCCGACCAACCAGAAGGGTGACCACCAGATACAGCGTGAGCCATCGCGCCCACACCTGCCAGCGCTGCGAAGGATCGGCCCAACGGGTCACCCGTGCGGGAGTCACCGGATCACAGGGGCACGTTGAAGCGATAGCCGACGCCGGGCTCGGTCACGATCAGGCGTGGCATGGAGGCATCGGGTTCGATCTTCCGGCGGAGATGGGTGATGTGCACACGCACATGCGTGGCGTAGTCCCCGAACTCGCGGGCCCAGACCAGATCCCACAGCTGGCGTGGTGACAGCGGGCGCCCCACGTGCAGCACGAGCGTCCGGAGCAGCGACCATTCTGTGGGCGTCAGCCGCTGCAAGGTCCCATGTCGGACGACCCGCTGCTGTTGCAGGTCGATCTCGACACCATCGACCGTGATCAGCGACCAGGCGCGCGATGCATGCGACATCGCTGCCCGTCGCAACTGTCCGCGGACGCGCGCCTGCAGTTCCGCCGCACCGCAGGGCTTGCTGATGAAATCGTCGGCCCCGGCGTCGAGCATGGCCACCTTGGCGTCTTCGTCGTCCCGGCCCGACAGCACGATGATGGGGACATCGGTGACGACGCGGAGCTGCTGCAGCAGTTGCGACCCGTCGCCATCGGGCAGACCGAGATCGAGCAGCACCAGCTCGGGGGACACGTGGGCACACTCACGAACGGCTTCGGCCAGTGAACTCGCGGTTCGTACCTGACGACACATCGTGCCCAGTGTCAGCGCGAGCGTTTCGCGCAGCACATCGTCGTCTTCGACCACGAGCAGCGTGTCCGGATCGGGCCATTCGGCGATAGGCGTACGGGCCATGCGACCGTGTGGATGGGAGTGCTAAGGAAGTATTAAAGCAGGGGTGAGATGCTGCCGCTCGATGATGAAACTGTCGAGCCTTGGAGCCATCCAAGACAACGTAACGCAACGCAACGTAACGCTCTCGCCCGCACCATGACACGTACCAACACGACCGGGACCGTTCCCGTCACGGTCGTCATTCCGACGCTCAACGAGGAGGATCGCCTCCCCGCCTGTCTGCTTTCCATCTGGTGGGCATCGGAGATCATCGTGGCCGATGCCGGTTCGACGGACCGTACGCTCGATATCGCCCGACGGTTCGGCGCCGTCGTCCTCGAAGGATGCGGTCCGACCATCGCCGATCAGAAAAATGCGGCGATCGCCCGCGCCAGTCATCGCTGGGTGCTCTCCGTGGATGCGGATGAGCGCGCTTCCGACGAACTGGCGAGTGAGATCGCGGCGGTGGTGGTAGCCCCCGAGGCCGACGCGTACCGCATCCAGATGCGCAATCGATACCTGGGCGCGCCCTATGAACTGGGCGGATGGTCACGCGACTGGCACATCCGTCTCTATCGATCGTCGGCCCGATGGATACCGCAGCGGGTGCACGAGCGACTCGACGTCGCGGGACAGGTGGCGGACCTTCGTGCCCGGCTGGAACACGAGTCGTATCGTGACCTCGCGCATCAACTGGAAAAGGGTCATCGCTACGCCGTATGGGGCGCGCAGGATCTCGCCGCGTCGGGACGTCGCGTGCGGGTGAGCGACGTGGCGGTCAGGCCCGCCTGGCGGTTTTTCAAGACCTACCTGCTGGAAGGGATGTGGCGGGAAGGCATGCGCGGATTCGTCTTTGCCGCGGTGCATGCCTGGTGCGGGTTTGCCAAGTACGCGTTGCTGTGGGATGAGCAGCGCAAGCAGCGGGCGACGGCGGCGGCGGCGCTCATCGAGACGACGCTCGAGACGCCCATTCCCACCGCCCTCTGAAGGACCGTGTGAACATGTGGATTCCCGCGCTCTGCTATCACCGCATCGAAGTCCCGCCGTCCTCGGCCGCGGGTGATACCAATTTTGTCCGGCCGGACACGTTCGCGGGGCAGATGGATTGGCTGGCGCGGATGGGATACACGGGCGTGACCATCCGCCGGATCCTCGCCTGGCAGCGTGGCGAACAGACCCTGCCGGCCCGCCCCGTGGCCATCACTTTCGACGATGCCTACGAGAGTGTGGTGACGCATGCGCTCCCCTGTCTCGCGACTCACGGCTGGCCGTGTACCGTCTACGCGGTGAGCGCCTATCTCGGTGATCGCAATCGCTGGGATCCGGCCGCACCGCCGGCGCGTCTGCTCGATGGGGCGGCCCTGCGCGCGCTGCTGCAGGCCGGACACGACGTGGGCGCGCACACCCGTCATCATCGCCGTGTGCGCGGACTCGATGGGGTGACGGCCCACGAAGAACTGGCCGGTTCCCGTGAGGATCTCGAACAGGCGCTCGGTGCGCCCTGCGAAAGCGTGGCGTTCCCCTACGGATCGCATGACCGGCTCACGGTGCAGCGGACGCGCGAGGCGGGATTCGCCGGTGCGGTTACGCTCAAGCGGCGCGCCATCCGGCGACGCTCCGACCCACTGCGTCTGGGACGCATGAGCGTGGGCGGACCGCTGTCGCTCACGCACTTCGCTCTCAAGTTCGCCAAGCTGCAGCTCACGCCTTCTCTCGTCTGACACGCGCCTTCGTCAGAGACGTTCTTCCCGCCAGCGCTCCGCTCCTTCTCCCACCTCCCCTCCGTCATGTCCTCCCGTCTGTCGTCGGCATCGGCCCATCCCGCGGTCGGAACGGATCCGCAGGCCTTACCGTGGCGCGCCCGTCTGGCCCGTGCGGTACGCCGGGCGTTGCACATGGATCGCGAACGACGGTGGAATACCGAGTATGCCTCGGGGGGGTGGGACTGGCTCCGCAATCTCGACGAGCGCGCGCATCACAGTGTGCTCGCGGGGTATGCCGCGTATCTCAAGCCCGGTGGATCGTTGCTCGACGTGGGCTGTGGGGAAGGCGTGTTTCAGGAGCAGCTGCGCGGTGCGGTGGCCTGTTACCTGGGTGTGGACTTCGAAGAACCCATCCAGCGCGCCCAGGCGAAGGCGAATGCCGTCACACGATTCGTGGTGGGGGACATGAACGAATTCACCACCACCGAGCGATTCGACATCATCGTATTCAACGAGAGCATCTACTACCTGCACGACACCCTGGCCGGTGTGCGACGTTACGAGTCGATGCTTGCCTCCGACGGAGTCCTGCTCGTCTCGATGCACGGCAAGGAACGCAATGACGCCTTGTGGGCCGCGCTCGACACGCGCTACACGACACTCGATCGTGTGACCATCACCAATGCCCGCGACGTCCGCTGGACCGTGAAGGCGATGGTGCCTCACGGCAGCACTTTCCAGATGGCAACGCAGGCGCCCTGAGCGTGTGATGTCCCCGGGGCGCCCGCGTTCGGTTCAGGCCGCGGGCGCCTCGAGGGTGGCGAGGTCGATCACGAAGCGGTACTTCACGTCCGAGCGGAGCATGCGTTCGTAGGCCTGATTCACATCAGCGGCCGCGATACGTTCGATGTCGGCGGTGATGCCATGAGCGCCGCAGAAATCGAGCATCTCCTGGGTTTCGGCGATGCCGCCGATGAGCGATCCCGCGAGTGCGCGCCGTTTGCCGATGAACGTGAATGCCGCCGGCATGGGGTGCGCTTCCGGCGAGACACCCACCAGGCACAGCGTGCCGTCCAGACGCAGCAGACGCATCTCGGCTTCGATGTCGTGTGGCGCGCTGACCGTGTCGATGATGAGGTCGAGTGTATTGCGATGCGCGCGCATGGCCGCGGCATCACCGGCCACGATCACATCGTGAGCGCCGAGGCGTCTGGCATCGGCCACCTTCGAGGCGGAGGAGGTCAACACGGTCACTTCCGCGCCGAGCGCGGCGGCGAGCTTGACGGCCATGTGTCCGAGCCCCCCGATGCCCACCACGCCCACCCGCTTGCCGGGCCCGATCTTCCAGTGACGGAGTGGCGACCACGTGGTGATGCCCGCGCAGAGCAGGGGCGCGACCGCTGCCGGATCGAGGTTCTCCGGGACACGCAACACGAAGTCTTCCGTCACCACGATGGTCGTGGAGTAGCCACCCTGCGTGGGGCGTCCGGTTTCCTTCTCCACACCGCCATACGTGCCGGTGTTGCCTTCGGTGCAGTACTGCTCGAGACCGGCCTGGCACGGCTCGCAGGTGCGACAGCTGTCCACCATGCATCCCACGCCGACCAGCTCGCCGACGCGCCATTTGCGGACATCAGGCCCCACGGCCACGACCCGTCCCACGATCTCATGGCCAGGCACCTGGGGATAGGTGATGCCGCCCCACTCACCGCGCACGGTGTGCAGATCGGAGTGGCAGATGCCGCAGAAGAGAATCTGGATCTGGACATCACGGGGGCCGGGCGTGCGGCGTTCGAAACGCCAGGGGCCCAATGGGCCGGCCGCGTCGAAGGCGGCGATACCGAGTGCAGGGATCATACCCGAAAGCTGGGGGTGGTACCGGTGCATGCAACCCTTTCGGCCCTCGATGCGTCAAATGGGCATCGCTGAGCGCCAGTTGTCTCCGGAGGTTCCCCCCATGCGCCGCACGCTCGCTCTCCTCATCACCATCACCGCGCTGACCGTGTCGACGGCTTGCTCGCGCCCCGCGCGGCTGACGCAGCCGCTCGAGCGCGATCAGCTGTACAGCCGCATGATGGGCGAATGGCAGGGCACGCTCGAAGTGCCCGACAGTGTGCTGGGGGTGCGCGTGAAGCGGCAGACGAAGCTCACGGTGCTGCCGGCGCCGGACAGGGACGGGCTCGAGCTGCAGTTCCGCTATGAGGACCCCAGCGGACACGTGGCCACGCGCATCGATCATCTCCATTTCGACGGCCCGATGGCCACGGCGCGCTGGGGAAACAGCTCGGCTCGCTGGCATCAGGCTTTCGATGTCGTTGCCCGGGATGGCGGCCGGAATGGACTGCCGCTGCATCTGGTGCTGGAGAGCACGGACAGTCTGCCCGAGGGGGAGCTCCGGGCGCGGCAGCGGGAGACGTTCGTGGTGAGCGCCGGTGAAGTGCGGCTGCTCAACGAGGAGTGGGTGGACGACGAGACCTTCGCGTTCCGCCATGCCTATGTGCTCAGGCGGGCCGAGTAGCGACATTTCAGAAGGGATTCGCGAGGCGGCATGGCCCGGATTCCCGATGTCGTTCCTCAGAGGGGTGTGTTCTGCGCGAGTACCGATTCCAGGCCACGACGGAAACGATCGAGGCGATGCGCCGTTTACGTGGCGCATGGCGCGGCATGGCCGTGGCCGACCATGAAGTGACGATCGTCCTGCAGGACGGCGAAGCGGTGCGCATCGGCATCGACACGGCCGATGTCGAATCGTTGTTCGACGCCTATCGGCTGCGGGCGGAGATCGAGCCCACGCCCGGTGTCTTGGGTGTCCCCCACGAGTCGTTCAGTGCCGGCGGCAACGACATCGTGCTGTTCACCGGCGTGTCGTGGAGCGAACCGCACGGCGCGATGTCGGGGGAAGGGATCAAGGAAGGATCCACCATGCACTTCTCCGGTCATCCGATGCAGCTCTCGGAGACCGCGGAAGTGGTCTGCATCACCACCGACGCCGTAGTGATCGCCGCCCCCGATGGCACGGGTGTACTGGTGCGGAGCGGGCTGCGACCGGGATCGCTGGAGGTGGAGAGGGACCCGGAGAAGGTGCGGGGGTTTTTGGTGGAGAGGGGATACGGGGGCTGACGGCAACTACGGACTACGGCGACTACGGACTACGGGAGCTGGGACTACGGGGGCTGGAACTACGGGGGCTGGAACTACGGGACTCACGGACCCGTCACCCAAAACCCGGCTGTTCACCTCCAAACCCTGAACCCCCAACCCGTAACCGCGTTACTTCGGCGCTCGCGTGAACATCACGTAGTCCGCCTTGTCCTTGTGCTCCGCCGGGTCGGCTTTGGCGAGATCGGCCACCGGAACGGCCGTGATGATCACCACCGACGCGTTCGGTGCGCGGCGTTTGGCGCGGGCCACCGTGCCCAGGCCGTAGTCGCTGTGAAACGCGCCATCCACGTGATACACCAGCGTGCCCTTGGGCGCCGCGCGCCAGGCGTCGGCGATGGCTTCGCCCATGGCTTCGTCCTTCGAACACTGCGCTTCGTAGAAACGGACGGTCATGGCCTGTTGCTGTGCGGCATCGGCAACGGTGGGTGGTCCGCCGCCGGCGCTGTGGCCGTTCATGACCGCCGAGAACAGCTCGAAGTACCGATCGCGCGGGCATTCGTGCTCGCGGGCGATGTAACGTTTGTCGCGGGCGTTGAGCGTGTCGAACACGGTGAGTCCGCGACGGCTCACGGCGTTGGCCAGCGGACGCGGAATGTTGGAGGCGACCACCGTCCATCCATGCACACGCGCGAGCTCCACCATGGGACGGTAGTCGGTGGTGTAGCGCTCCCAGGGGCGGGCGCCGGCCAGGAAGTTGGCTTCGGAGATGGTGCCGGCGAGATACTGATCGAGCAGCGGCTGCACATCGCGTTCGAACATCTCCAGCGACACGATCACCTGCGGACGCTTCGCGCCGATGGCGGCCAGCACCGCATGTTCGGCGGCATGCGTGGCGGGATCGTCATGCTGCTCGCCGAAGAACACGAAGTCCCGCTGCGCGGCCACGTCGATGAGCTGCGCAAAGGGAACGAACTTCGCGGCTTTCGTGTCGTAGACGCGCACCGCGGCCTGCGGAACGGGCCGTGCATTCGCCGAACCCCCAGACGCACACGCCGTGAAGAGCACGAGGGACGCCATCAGCGCGACCGGGGCGCCATGACGTCCGGAAAAAAGACGGGTGATCACTTGCGGAGGGGGTTCAGGAGATAATCGACGGCCACGCTGGCCATGGCACGCACGCCGGTGGGCAATGCGCCTTCGTCGGCGAAGAAATACGGTGAATGATTGCTGGGCGCCGTGCGCCAGTCCCTGTCGGGCGGTGTCACGCCGAGATTGAAGAACAAGCCGGGAACACGGTCCTGATACCAGGAGAAATCCTCGGACGCCGTCCACAGCGCGGCCTGCTGTGCACCGGCTGCACCGGCCGCGCGTTGCAGTGTGGGCACCATGCGGAGCGTGAGCGCGCTGTCGTTTCGGGTGACGAGATTGCCGCTGTCGATCACCACGCGTGCCGTCGCCCCCGAGGCAGAGGCCACCATCTGCGCCGTGCGGGCGACGCGCTCGAAGATCTCCTTGCGCATGCCGAGGTCGAAGGTCCGGATGGTGCCGAGCATCACGACACTGTCAGGGATGATGTTGCTGCGGACACCGCCCTGGAATGCACCGATGGTGATGATGGCCGGCACCGTGCTGATATCCGTCTGCCGCGAGATGATGGTCTGCAGCGTACTCACGATCTGCGAGCCCACCACGATGGGGTCGGTGCCGGCCCACGGCATCGCGCCATGCGACTGCTTGCCGTTCACGATGATGGTGAGATTGTTCGAGGCGGCCATGGACGGGCCGGGGCGATAGCTGATCTGCCCCAGCGGGGCATTGCCCACGTGCAGTCCGAAGATCACATCGACTCTGGGGTTTTCGAGCACGCCATCAGCGATCATGAGTTTCGCACCCGTGCCCCCATCGGGCAGTCCTTCCTCGGCAGGCTGGAAGACGAACTTCACCGTGCCGGGCAGCTGGGCCTTCATGCCGGCCAGAATCTCCGCCACGCCCATGAGCATGGCCGTGTGGGTGTCGTGCCCGCAGGCGTGCATCACCCCCACCGTCTGCCCGCGGTAGGTGCCGGTGGCCTTCGACTTGAAGGGCAAATCCCCCATCTCGGCCACCGGCAGCGCGTCCATGTCGGCGCGCAGCGCGACCACGGGACCCGGCTTGCCGCCTTTGAGCACACCGACCACGCCGTGGCCTCCCACGCCCGTGCGCACTTCGATGCCCAGTGCGCGGAGATGATCGGCGACGAGTTTTGCCGTACGGACCTCGCTGCCGGAGAGCTCGGGGTGTTCGTGCAGATCCCGGCGCCAGGCGATGACCCTCGGCATGACGGCAGGCAGACGCTTCTCCACCTCGAGCACGAGCGGAGAGGGCCGGGTTGCCGGCTGCGCCTCGACGGGCGTGGCCGCGATGGTGGCCGCGGTCGTCGCGGCCAGCCCGAAGGCGGATAGAGCGATGTAAGATCGGCGCATGACGGCACGGTGCGGGAGAAGCCCTGCAACTCCGGGACGAATCTTCAAGAATACCGCAAGGATACCGCGTCGCGCCCCAATGGCGGGAATTTTATGGTGCCCCCCTTGCACCTCACGTAACGTGAGGGCCTAGGCTGCGGCTCGTGGCCACCCATCCGGGCATGTGGTCACATCCAGTCCCCTGTTTCCGAGGTGCATGCATGTCGTCGACTCCGTCACTCCCACTCAAAGTCGGCGCGCTGGCCCGGCACACCGGGCTGTCGGTTCGCACGCTGCACCACTACGACGAGATCGGACTGCTGGTCCCCTCCGGGCGTACGCCGGCCGGCCACCGGCTCTACACCTACGGGGATGTTCAGCGGCTCCAGCAGATCCAGTCGTTGCGCGCCACGGGGTTCCCGCTGGAGGAGATCCGGCGCCTGCTCGACGGCGGCGCCTTCTCGGCCCAGCGCGTCATTCAACTGCATCTCGACCGCCTGCAGGCGCAACTCGCGCAGACGCAGCGGCTGACGGAACGGTTGCAGCACCTGGCGCGCCATCTGCAGACCGCGACGCACGTCCCGCTCACGGACCTGTGTCGCATCATCGAGGGCACGATCATGATGGAGAAGTACTTCACGCCAGAGCAGTTGCAGGACATCCAGGCGCGGGGCGCGGAACTGGGCGCCGAGCGAATCCGCGAAGTGGAGCAGGCCTGGGCCGAGGTGATCCCCGCAGTCCGTGCACACATGGCCAAGGGGACGGGGCCGGACGATCCCGAACTCCAGGCGCTCGCGCGGCGTTGGCGTGAGCTGGTGAACGCCTTCACCGGCGGGAATCGCGATATCGCGGCGAGCGTGCGGACGATGTATCAGCAGGAGCACGCGCAGATCAATGCGGTGCAGCCCCACACGCCCGATCCGTCGATGTTCGCCTACATGAGTCAGGTCTTCGCGAAGATCGGCGGCGGCCCGGGGTGAGGCCGATGAGCGGGGGGCATGGTGGCCGGCTCTTCCGGGCTGCATTTTGGCCGCCATGCTTCCCCTCATCGGCATTCTCATCGTCATCGTCGGATTTGCGCTGCGGCTCAATGCGTTGCTGGTGGTGACACTGGCCGGGCTGGCCACCGGACTCGCCAGTGGCCAGTCGCTGCACGATGTCATCGCGGCGTTCGGTCACGCGTTCGTGGAGAGTCGGTACGTCGCCATCGTGTGGCTGGTGCTGCCGGTCATCGGCGTGGTGGAACGATCGGGGCTCAAGGAACGGGCCCGCGAAGTCATCGGTCGGATCCGCGCCGCCACGGCCGGCCGGGTGTTGCTGGTGTATCTCGCCCTCCGGCAGATCACCGCGGCGCTCGGGCTCGTGTCGCTGGGTGGGCATGCCCAGATGGTGCGGCCGCTGGTGGCACCGATGGCCGAGGGGGCTGCGGACAATGCGCACGGACCGCTGGCCGAGTCCACGCGGGAGCGTATCAAGGCCATGGCGGCGGGCGCCGACAACGTAGGCGTGTTCTTCGGCGAGGATGTGTTCGTGGCCATCGGTTCGATCCTGCTCATTCGCGGGTTTCTCGAGCAGAACGGCATCCTCGTCGAACCGCTGCATCTCGCCCGCTGGGCGATCCCCACGGCCATCGCGGCGTTCGTCATTCACGGCACCCGCCTGTTGTTGCTGGATCGCAGGCTCCGGCGGGAATCGGCAACGGCCGCGGCCGACATGGAGGACGCGCTCGAGACGTCCGAAACGTTCCGTCAGGGGAGCGCCACGACATGATCCGTCTCGAGGCGATCTACTGGCTGATGGGACTGATGGTGGGTGGTGTGGCCATCGTGAACGCGCTGGACAGCCGGAGTCATACACGCTGGCGCAACACGATCTTCTGGGGTGTGTATGCGGTGATCTTCCTGCTCGGCACACGGTTGGGCGATTTCACCAACGGGGTGCTGGTGCTGCTCATGGTGGCCACCGCGTCGTTCGGGTTGTCATCAAGCACACGGGAGTCGGCGACGGCCGAACATCGGATCTTCTCGGCGGAGCGGTGGGGAAATCGCCTGTTCGTGCCGGTGCTGGTCGTGCCGGTGGCGACGTTCCTCGGCAGTCTGTTGCTTGGACGGGTGAGCATTGGCGGGACACCACTGGTGGACCCAAAACAGGTCACGCAGATCGCACTCGGTGTGGCCACGGTGCTCGCGCTGCTGACCGCGCTGGTGATGCTGCGGCCGCCCATTCACGCACCCATTGTGGAAGCCCGCCGTCTGATGGACTCGGTGGGATGGGCGGCCGTGTTGCCACAGTCACTCGCCGCACTGGGCGTGCTGTTTGCATCGGCCGGCGTGGGGAAAATCATTGCGACGTTGGCCACCACCTATCTGCCACTGGGCACTCCCACGGCGGCGGTTGCGGCCTACGCCGTGGGCATGGCGCTGTTCACCATCATCATGGGCAATGCGTTTGCGGCATTCCCGGTGATGACCGCCGGCATCGGACTGCCGCTGGTGGTGCAGCAGTATCACGGCGACGTGGTGATCGTCACCGCGATCGGCATGCTCTCGGGGTTCTGCGGTACGCTGATGACCCCGATGGCCGCAAACTTCAACATCGTGCCGGCCGCGCTGCTGGAGTTGCGTGATCGATACGGAGTCATCAAGGCGCAGGTACCCACGGCGCTCATGCTGCTGGCGGTCAACATCGCTCTGCTGACGTACTTCGCCTATCCCCGCTGACTGTGTATGCCTGTGCATGCCGAGCATGTCCGCGCATGCCGCACCTCTTCTCATGAACATCGACTCCGGCTTTTCCGATACTGAACGGGGGCCTGCACGGCCCGACCGGGACATGGCGACGCATTTTGCGCGCCTCGCGCTCGCGCATGTGACCCGCGAGTATCCGAACAAGCTCGATCACGTTCTGCTGGGCGCCGAAGACGTGCAGTCGCCTTCGATACTGCATCCGGTGTTCTTCGGCAGCTTCGACTGGCATTCGTGCGTGCATGGGTACTGGCTGCTGGCCACGATACGCCGGCTCCATCCCGATCTCGAGATCAGCGCGCGCATCTCGGCACAGTTCGACGCGCAGTTCACCGAATCGCGCATGGCCACCGAAGTGGCGTACGCCGCGCATTCGGCCCGCGGCGGTTTCGAACGTCCGTATGGGTGGGCGTGGCTGTTGATGCTGGCGGCGGAGTTGCGTCGGCATGACGACGACGCGGGACGTCGCTGGGCGGCGGTGCTGGCGCCGCTCGCCGAGTGTTTTGTGCAGCGTTTCCTGGCGTTCCTGCCCCGGGCCACCTATCCGGTGCGGGTGGGCACGCACTACAACACCGCGTTCGCCCTGCGCCTGCTGTTCGAATACACCGATGGTGACACGGGTGAAGCGACGGTCGCGGAACTCGGCGCGCTGGCGCGCGGGACGGCCCGTCGGTGGTATCTGAGCGACCACGATTGTCAGGCGTGGGAGCCGGGTGGCGACGATTTCCTGTCGTCGGCGTTGATGGAAGCCGAGTGCATGCGCTGGGTGTTGTCACCGGATGCCTTTCACGACTGGTTCGCCGAATTCCTGCCGAGGCTCGCGCAGGGGCAGCCGGGTACGTTGTTCACACCGGCGGAAGTGAGTGATCGCTCCGACGGCAAAATCGCGCATCTCGATGGACTCAATCTGAGTCGTGCGTGGTGCTGGCAGGCCCTGGCGACCACGATGGCGCCGGGCGATCAGCGACGTGGGCGGGCATTGGAGGCAGCGGATCGTCATCTGCAGGCGAGTCTGCCGTGGGTGGCGGGGGACTACGCCGGCGAGCACTGGCTGGCCACGTTTGCGCTGCTCGCGATGATGGCTGGCTGACGTGAGGGTGCCGCCGGGTTCCGCCGATCACGGGAAGTTTTCCCCGCGTCGCTAGCTTTCCGTCCATGCATGTGCAGACTGGTCTTCTCGTCACGCTGGCCGCGGCGTTCGGCGTGGCATTTCTTTTTGGTCTCGTCGCCGCCAAGCTGAAGATGCCGCCACTGGTGGGCTATCTGCTCGCCGGTATCGCATTGGGCCCGCACTCCCCGGGGTACGTCTCCGATATCTCGCTGGCGAGTCAGCTCGCGGAGATCGGGGTGATTCTCCTGATGTTCGGTGTGGGATTGCATTTTTCGCCCGGCGATCTGATACGCGTGCGGCGGATTGCGTTGCCCGGCGCGGTGATACAGATGACGATCGCGATGGGGTTGGGTGCCACGCTGGCGTTCAGCTGGGGATGGGATGCGCCGGCCGCCGTGGTCTTCGGCATGTCGCTGTCGGTGGCGTCCACGGTGGTGGTGTTGCGGGTGCTCGAGGATCGTGGTCTGCTCGATTCGCTCGACGGCCGTATTGCCGTGGGGTGGCTGATCGCCGAGGATCTGGTGGTGGTCGTGGCCCTGGTGATGCTGCCGGCGGTGCTCGAAACGCTCGGTGCCCCGGGTGTGCGGGACGTGCTGCACAGCGCCCCGGGAGGGGCGGGCGGTACGGCTGCCGGAGCCGTGGGGCTGGGACTGCTCAAGGTCGTCGCGGTCACCGTGCTCAAAGTGGCGGCATTCATTGCGCTCATGGCATTCGTGGGACGACGCACGGTGCCGTGGCTGCTCACGCATGTGGCACGCATGGGATCGCGGGAGTTGTTCACGCTGGCGATTCTCGCCGTCGCGCTCGGTGTGGCCGTCGGCGCCGCGTCGCTGTTCGGAGTGTCGTTCGCGCTGGGCGCGTTCGTGGCCGGGGTGGTGATCAGTGAATCGGATCTGAGTTATCGGGCGGGTGCGGATGCGTTGCCGATGCAGGATGCATTCGCGGTGATCTTCTTCGTGGCCGCGGGCATGCTCATCGATCCGGCGGTGCTGCTGCACGAACCCGGCCGGGTGGCGCTCACGTCGGGTGTGATCATTCTGGGCAACACCCTGGTGGCGGCCGTGGTGATGGTGCTGCTGCGGCATCCCCTGGGTGCGTCGTTGCGACTGGGGGCGAGCTTCGGACAGATCGGCGAGTTCTCGTTCATTCTCGCCGGCATCGGGGTGTCACTGGGCGTGCTGACGGAAGAAGCGCGCAGTCTCATCCTCGCGGCGGCGCTCGTGACGATCGTGCTCAATCCGCTGCTGTTCCTGGCGATGGACCGGTTGTCGGAATGGCTCGCGCGGTATCCGCGACTCCTCGACAAACTGGAACGGCAGAAAGCCCCCCGGCTCTACACCACCGATCTCTGGATGGCGACACCGGCCAATCACGTGATCCTCATCGGGTACGGGCGGGTGGGGCGCACCATCGGTGACGCACTGCAGCGCGTGGGGATTCCGTTCATCGCCATCGATCAGGATCGTCGGGTGGTGGACGCGATGCGCACGCTGGGCGTGACGGCCGTGTATGGTGATGCGACACGACCGGGCATCCTCGAACATGCCAAGCCGGAATTCGCCCGGCTGCTCGTGGTGGCCACCCCCGATCCGTATCACGCGCGCCACGTCATCGAGCTGGTGCGGGCGAAGAATCCCGACATCGACATCATCGTGCGCACCCACACCGATCAGGAGCAGGAGCACTTCGAGCGGCTTGGCGTGAGCAAGGCGCTCATGGGAGAGCGTGAACTGGCGTTCGGCATGGCGTACCACAGTCTGCGTTCGATCGGTTGCGACGACGATCGCGCGGACGATGTGATTCAGACCTTGCGCGGCGGCGCGCGGATGCCGACGCGCGAGTTTCATTCGGTGGGGCTTGCGGGGAACACATAGGCGTTCAGGGTTTGGAGTTTACGGTTTGGGGGTGAACAGCTGGGTTGTGGGTCTCATGTCCCGTGGGTCCCGTAGTTCCAGCCCCCGTAGTTCCAGCTCCCGTAGTTCCTAGTTCGTAGTTCGCCTTTAGCCCGTCCTCTCCACCCCCGGCTTTCCGTGCTGCACCCGCCACGACGACGCCGTGCTGACGGGCGCGTCGGGCTTCGTCACGAACGGCACCGTGCGGTAGTCCACATTCCAGGCCTGTTCATCGATGCGGCAGCGTGCGTATCCACGGCGCGCGGAGAACCATTTGAGCTGCGGGTTCTCAGCCTGCATGGCCGACAGGCGCGCGGCGTCGATGTCACGTCCATCGCCATCGGATGCGATGCTGGTACCGACGAATTCCGTGGCGATCACGGGGCGATCGGGGCGGGAGAAGCCGTTGTGCAGTTCGTGCACCCAGTTGGTGTGGATGTCCCCGGTGATGACGACGGTGCGATTGGGCGCGCGTTTGCCGATCTCACCCAGCAGTCGGTCGCGGGCCACGGGGTATCCGCCCCACTGATCCATCGAGACGCGCACTTCGGGTCCCGGTGCGGCATCGTACGGCCCCATCATGACCGAGTTGGCCAGCACCTGCCAGTGTGACTTCGACGCGCCGAGTCCGTTGTACAACCACTGTTCCTGCGCGTCACCGAGCATGGTGCGTTTCGGATCGAGCGTTTCGGCGCAGATGGGTTTGATCGCATCGCCACACGCCTGATCGTCGCGGTACTGCCGTGTGTCGAGCATGTAGAAGCGCGCCAGTGTGCCCCAGTTGATGGTGCGCGTGATGTTGAGATCGGCCCACGACTTCACGCGCGGCACGCGCACGGCCTGATGTTCCCACCAGCCCTGATATGCGGCGGCGCGACGCTGGTGCATCTGTTCGGTCGACTCCATGATGTTCTCGCCCACGAGGCCGGCATAGTTGTTGTCCACCTCATGATCGTCCCAGGTCACGAGCCACGGACACCGTTCGTGCGCGGCGCGCAGCAGTGGATCGCTCTTGTATTGCGCATACCGTCGACGGTAGTCCTCGAGGGTGCGCACTTCGAGACCCTGATGTTTGCGCACCGCCGTGGACGGGCTCGCCCCTTCGTAGATGTAGTCGCCGAGATGCACGGCGAGATCGAGCTGTTCTTCGCGGGCGACGTGTCCGAGCGCCGTGAACAGGCCCTGGTCCCAGCGCTGGCATGACATGAACGCCATGTTCAGCGGTGTAGTGCGCACGCCGTCGGCCGGTGTCGTGCGGAAACGACCGACGGGACTCGTCGCCCCGCCGCTCATGAAACGATAGAAGTACCAGCGATCGGGTTCGAGGCCATCGACGTCGATGTGCACACTGTACGCGAGCTCCTGTCCCGCGGTGGCCCGTCCCTTGGTCACGATGTTCTTGAACTGATCATCGTGGGCCACCTCCCAGTCGACGGTCGGGCGTATGCCCTCCATACCGCCATCGGGTTCGTTGGGGCGGGGCGCGAGGCGCGTCCAGAGTACGCCGCCGGTGGGCGTGGGGTCACCGGAGGAGACGCCGAGTGCAAAAGGATCCTCGGCGAAACCGGGCCGCGAGGTGACACGCCAGATGTTGGGCACGGTGGCGCAGAGCGCCGCGTATCGTGCCATGTCGGTGAGAAAGAGTCGACGTTCCATGCGCTCTACGCTACGCCTGGGACGCAGAAACGCGAGCGCCATGCGGGGCTCGTTGCCGAGGTGATACCTGAACGGCTGTGCCGGTTCCCGGCGTGTCGATGACTCCCGCCTCACCCCATATCGCATGAAGGGGTGAGGATCATCGGCCCACCGCGTCAGGCCCGGTCAGCTGAGGAGCGAATCGACCGTGGCGTGGAGTTCGGCGAATCCGGTGAAGCGTGGCGCATGGTCGGACAGGAACCCGCGCTCGGATTCGACCGCGGGCCAGTCGAGCGGGGTGCCGTCGGGTCGGGCGACAAAAAGCCACACCGAACGGGTGTGCGGCGACAGATAGAGTCGCACCTGCACGCGCCGCGGCATCAGATCGCAGTGATAGGTGAAAGCGAAGGTGACGTCGAGGTGTTCTTCGGCGACGCCCCGCTGGAAGCGTCCGTGGAATTCGGGCACATCGGCGCTGGGGGCGACGTCCCGGAAGAAGTGCAGGCCGAGGGGACGGGTGAGGCGGCCGGCGTTCTCGGCTTCGGCGCGATTGTAGGAGACGACGTATCCCATGGGATCGAGCTGGATGACGCCGTACGGAATGGTGTCCAGATCCTCGTCGGTCAGCCGATGGAGGAACGGGGCCAGTAACTTTGAGGTGGTATCGAGAGGCATTGGACTGCGATAACGGGCGCGAGCGGCCCCCACCGACATCGGCGGCAACCACGCTCGTTGTCTTTGAGGATCGGAAGGGGAAGGGAGGACTTGAGGGGAAAAGGGGCAAAGGGTGTCACGGGGCGGGACCACGGGGGGACTACGGGGGCTGGAACTACGGGAGCTGGGACTACGGGAGCTGGGACTACGGGAGCTGGGACTACGGGAGCTGGGACTACGGGAGCTGGGACTACGGGAGCTGGAACTACGGGGAGTAGGCCAGGCGGGAGCGGACGACACGCAGCAGTCGCTCCAGCATTTGGCACACCACGGCGCGTTTTGCCTGGCATCGGCGCACGGTGCGTTCATCGAGGGCTTCGGACGCGCGAGCAACCCTCAGGTGAGAGCCGACCTCATTGGCGGAGCCCAGCGCGATTGAGATGCCCCGGGCGAATTGTTGATCCGTGCCGAGTCCGGCGCCTTCGGAAATGTTGGCAGGAATCGCGTCGACGGCGGCGAGCAGTTGGGCACGCAGCCCTGGAACCTTGGACACATCGAGGCCCGAGGCTGCTTCGTGCACGGCGGCACTGAGATCATGTGCGGCAGCGAGAACGCGGAGGTTTCGGAGATCTGGCATGGCACAGGATACGAGTCGGTGAGCCAAGGGAGGTAACCAGATCTACGCGCCCATACCCCCCGTTACTCCAGCTCCCGTGGTCCCAGCTCCCGTGGTTCCAGCTCCCGTAGGTCCAGCTCCCGTAGGTCCAGCTCCCGTAGTCCCGAGTCGCCTACTTCCCTCCCTTCCTCGCCAGCGACCGGTAGTACTCCTCCACCAACGCCCGGTATTCCCCCGGTACCGCGGCGCGCGCGCCGACGGCGGGGCGGCCATCGGTTCCCAGTCCCGCGGCCCGCAGGGCGGCAAACTCGAAGTCCTTGAGCCGCTCCAGCATGGCGGCCTGCAATTCTGCGAGCCCCTTCGGATCGCCGAAAGCGCGACTGTTCTCCAGGCGCCGCAATCCCTCGATCGCGCGATCGAGATCCCGCGTATCGATTCCCTGCTGGGCGGCCTCCCGTCGCAGTCCTTCCGCGTTCTCACGACGCAGCCGGAATTCGCGCGCGAACTGGGTCGCATCGCCGGCCATCAGACCGTTCATCGGCGACCCGCCGGGCGTCATTTCGCCTGCCTGTGAGCGCGGCGAACCGCCCTGACGCGGTGCCCCCACATTCGACCCGTTAGGCGCGCCGCCACCCGCTTGCTGTCCCTGCTGTCCCTGCTGTCCCTGCTGTCCCTGCTGTCCCTGCTGTCCCTGCTGGCCCTGCTGCCCCTGCTGCCCCTGCTGCCCCTGCTGCCCCTGCTGCCCCTGCTGCCCCTGCTGCCCCTGCTGCCCCTGCTGCCCCTGCTGCCCCTGCTGCCCCTGCTGCCCCTGCTGCC